>JAVBQW010000126.1:0-5203 GCA_031548665.1 Thermoguttaceae bacterium | reverse complement strand
CCCCGCGAAGGCGGGGACCTACACGGAAGACTTAATTTATCGTTTGCATCCGAAAATAACGTGTCCAAGAGCCTATTAAAATCAGTTCTCTAGGTCCCCGCCTGCGCGGGGATGACGGTACTCTATCCGTTTTCGTGAAAGCTATCTTTCCCCGGTTTTGAGTCGAATGTTTTTGAATTCGACTTTCATCGGCGGACCTTGGTGCATCTGGAGGGCGAGGATCCCCGATTTGGCCGATTCCGTGGCGTGGCGATCGTCGACGCGGCACATCATCGTGCCGTTGATAATCAATGTGATGACACTGCCCTGGGCGATCACTTCGTAGTCGTTCCAATCATTCGGTTTGTAAACCTTGATCAATTCGTTTCCGTCGGCAAACTGTTTTTCATGGACCGTTCCATCGGGATCGACCACGTTGTCGAAGCCCCGTTTGACGACGGCGGCCCGTTTGTGATGGAACAGACAGCCCGTCCATTGCAGGCTCTGGTCCATGTCGGCCTGATAGCCGTAGGTATCCCAGTTCGGTCGCTTTTCACTGCGAAACTGGATGCCCGAGTTGGCTCCCGCTCCCAGCAGCCGGAACGTCAACTTGAGATGAAAGTCGGCCGGTTCTCCGTCCGTGTAGTAGAGATAATGCGACCGCTTGCAAGGATTCTCCGGCGTGCTTTCGCCGACGACGCAACCGTCCTCGACCTTCCAGCCGTCGGGAATACCGGCCCAACCGCTCAAATCCGTTCCATTGAAAATCGGCACGAAACCGTCCTTGTCCGGCTCGGCGGCCGTTGCAGCGAGAGTTCCGAGAAAAAGAAAGATCCCCAATCCCAAGGCGATAAAAATCGTTTTCATTGTTCTGTATCCTGTTGACATTCGGTTTTGATCCGGCGCATCGACAAACTCGCAATCGAGAAACGAACGGCCGTCAATTTCCCCCTATTTTAGTTTTTTTGGCGGAAAATAAAATCTTTCCGAAAAAAATTCTTTCCAGGTCTTTTCATTCCCCCTTCTTTTGAATAAAATAATATCGATTTGGATTCCCATCATGTTTGTCTTTGATTAACGATACCGGAGTTTACCTTGAGTACGTGCAAGACCCATAAGACGTCTATCTGCTGTATTGCCGTCGTGATGATCGTCGTGCTTCGCGTCGCGATCGGCTGGCATTTTTTCTACGAAGGACTCCACAAATTCGACGAACGGCACGGTTTTTCCGCCAAGGGATTCCTCGGCGTTGCCAAGGGGCCGACCGCTCCGCTGTTCTTCGAGATGCTTCCCGACCTCAAGGGACTCAAACGGCTCGTGATCGAGACCGTCAAGGATGAGAAAGGTAAGGACGTCAAAACGTTCATCGTCTACGAAAACGCCTGGAACAAGTTCAAGGAACGATTCCTCGCCCAGCATCAATTGGACGAAGGCCAAAAGAAAAAGATCGACGAGATCTTCAACCAGTATCTGACGTCGCTTCGGGACGGTGCCGGCGACGTTGCCGAAGACGTCGCGGCCTTCAAGGCAAGCCTTGAACGGTACGAACAACGGGTCGCCGCAGTCCGTAACGATACGCCCTTCGAGCAGAAACGTCGTTGGGACGAAATGATGGGATACCGCAAAGAAGCGGATACCTGGATCAACATGCTCAACGGCATGTCGGCCGGTTTGCAGAGCGACATGGCCCGCGTCGTCTCGCCGCAACTCGCCGGAGAAGGCGGAAAAATCGTTACGCGACCGGAAGCGGCCTGGGTGCCGAATCCGATCGTCTCGACCCATATGAAAACGCTCGACCTCGCCGTGACTTGGGGCCTCACCGCGATCGGCCTGTGCATGATCCTCGGCTTCTGCAACCGTTTGGCCTGCCTCGGCGGCGCGGCGTTTTTGTTCAACGTCTTTTTGACGACTTGGCCGGTTCCCGGTGTTTATCCGGAGATTCCCGACATGATCGGACACTTTTTGTTTATCAGCAAGGACGTCGTCGAATTGATCGCGATGCTGATGCTCGCCGCGATGCCGGCGGGACGCTGGGCCGGACTCGACTATTTCCTCTGGCACTGCGGCGGCAAGCAGCTCGCCCGGCGCTTCGGACTCGTCTGTTGCTGCGACGACGAACCAAGTTGCGAAACCAAAGCGTAATGACGTAAGGAGGCTCTATGTTGCCGAACCTGAACGATTCCGACCTGCCGACGCTCGTTCCGTTCCACTGCGACGGTTGGATTGACTTGACCAGCCAAACCGTGGTCGCTCCGCGCGTCGTCTGCCCGGACGATCCGAATCTGGAACCGAAAATCGCCGCGATTTTGCAAGCCTGTAAGGAATTTTACGTTCATAAAACCCCGGAACAGATCATCCGGGAGAATAATCTCAAGCCGATAAGTTGGGAAGAACACAGACGAGAACTTGACGAAATCTGGGATTCCGAAGAGGATCGCGAAGAATTCGCACGAATCATGGAACAGATCAGGAGAGAAAATCGAGGTGTTCAGTGATCGTCTTGGATACGAATATCATTTCCTACGATTTTCTGAATGTTTGGCCGATCGAATTGTATCGGCGACACCTTGACGGAAGGGTTTTGGCGATTTCCTTTATGACGTTAGCCGAAACATTGGAAGGCGCCTATCGACTCGGACTCCATATGTCCAAAGCGAGAAGAATCCTCACTTCACTGAAGCGATACGAAGTTCTTCCCTGCAACGACGATGTTTGCGATATTTGGGGACGAATTCGTGCCGAGCGACGCAGGCAACCGATTGCCGTGGACGACGCTTGGATCGCGGCGACGGCGATTGCTTACGGTTTGCCGCTCGTCACGCACAACGCCAAGGACTTCGGCGGAATCGGACAATTAACCATTATTACGGAATACCGATAACAACTTTCACCACGACGAGACGCCGAACGCCGTTCGGCGGCGAAACAATGACTGAACATAAAGCGAATACGGTTGACAACGGTTGCTCCCGACGGGATTTTCTCAAGGGAGGTGTTCTCGCGGCGGCGGTTCCGGCGGCGGGCCTCGGAGCCTTTTATTTCGGATATTCCAACACTCACGGCCATCCGGTCCGCGTCGGCGTCCTCGGAACCGGCGACGAAGCCCAGGTGCTCATCGGGGCGATCAATCCGGACTACCTCGAAGTCAAGTCGATCGCCGACATCCGGCCGTACAACATCTACCGGGCCTTTAACGGCGACGTCTATTCCGACGCCGCGCTGAAAGCCCGACCCGGTTTGTGCACGAAATACGGTTGGAAAACCGAACACGAAGCCCGCAAGCACGTCAAAGTTTATACCGATTACCGGGAACTCCTGAAAAACGCCAAGGCGGACGGCATTGAGGCGATTATCATCGGTTTGCCGCTGCACCTGCATGCTCCCGCGACCGTTGCGGCCCTAAAACTCGGCTTGCACGTCCTGACCGAAAAGCTCATGGGACACTCCGTCGCGAACTGCAAGGAGATGGCTCGTGCCGCCGCTCAGGCTCATCGACATTTGGCGACGGGACATCAACGGCATTACAACATCCTGTACGCCGAAGCGGTCGACCAGATCAGGCGAGGTCTGCTCGGTAACGTCCATTACATTCGGGCTCAGTGGCATCGCGGCAACTCGCCCGGCGGCGACAGTTGGCAGATGCCGATGCCGGAACAGGTCAAACCGAACGATTTACAGGCCCGGCGATTGTCGAACGAATTCGCCGCCTGGAAACGGGAACTCGCCGCCGCACGCGGTCCCGGCATCGAATCCTGGGCCAAAAAGGTTGCGCAAAAGGAAGCTCAAATCGCCGATTTCGTGTTGGCGACCGGCGGACAGTATCAGGGACTCGACATCAAGTCGGCGAAGGATTACGGTTACGAAGACGGCGTCTTCGGCAAGGGCGACGAACAATATATTCGTCCGGCGGCGGAAGAACTGCTGCGTTGGCGGCTCTGGCGGCGAACCGGCGGCGGCCTGATGGTCGAACTCGGCTCCCACCAACTCGATGCGGCGAGCATTTTCCTGGCGGCGAACAACGATTATTACCTCGACCAGATCGGCAGCTCGGCTCCGCGCGGCGAAAAGATCCATCCGCTGAAGGTTCACGTTTCGGCGAACCGAAATATTTTCGACTTGGACCGTGAAGCAAACGACCACATCACGACGCTGGTCGAATTTCCGGCACCGGACTACAACGAAAAGACCGAAGCGGGCCGCAAACGGAAAATTTGCGTCCAGTATTCGACGATCAACGGCAACGGTTTCGGCGGCTACGGCGAAATCGTGTACGGAACGGCGGGACCGCTGGTTCTCGAAACGGAAAGCGACTCGCAACTGTTCCGCAGCGAAGGTTCTTCCGGGAGCAAGGTTTCCGCGAAAGCAGGCGGCGGAGCGGCCCTTGATACGCAGTCCAGCGGCCCGGCCCAAAAAGCGGTCGGCGGTCCGGCCAAGCGGGAAGTCAGTCGGGGTTATACCGAGGAGCTGGAACACTGGGCCTGGTGCATTCGGGTCAATCCGAACAACACGGATCCGACGCTTCAGCCGCGTTGCAATCCGAAGATCGCGCTGGGCGACTCCGTGATCGCCTTGGGAACGAACATCGCCGCCGACATGGGCAAGAGCCTGACGTTCAACGAAGCGTGGTTCGATCCGTTCAAGGACGACACGCCGGAAACCGACATTTTAAAGGACCCCGCCGGAAAACCCGACCTGAACAAACCGATGTACCAAGGGTAAGAGGGATAAACAAAAGCCGGAATGAAGCGAAGCGTAATGACGGATAACACCGCTTCGCCGTCATTACGCCGGAGTACCGGCTCCATTCCGGCTGTTATTTGGTACGCTTGCTGCGACTGAAACGATAGACATGTTGCAAACCATTGAAAACTGCATCCTTGAGATTCGGAACGTCCCGGTAATTCTCGACGCCGATGTCGCGGCTCTTTACGGAGTCGAAACGAAACGGGTCAACGAAGCGATCCGAAATAATCCCGACAGATTTCCTGATGGTTATGTTTTTCAGCTGACAAATGAAGAACGGGACGACTTGAAGTCAAAAATTTTGACCTCAAGAGACACCGAAAACAGAGAACCGGGTCGTGAAATCTTAAGGTCGAAAATTTCGACCTTAAGTGGCGAATGGGGAAAACATACGAAATACCCTCCGAAAGCCTTTACGGAGCAGGGTTTGTACATGTTGGCGACGATCCTGAAGAGTGCGAAGGCGACGCAAACGACCTTG
>JAVBQW010000135.1:0-37036 GCA_031548665.1 Thermoguttaceae bacterium | reverse complement strand
TTCATACCGAAAACGGAGAGGTGAGAGGGTGAAAGAGTGAGAGAGTGAGAGAGATGTAACCGCTTGATAAAACGTATCTTGCATTTTCCCTTTCACTCTCTCACCCTTTCACTCTTTCACTCAAAAGTTGGCGGTTTATTTCTGGCGAAAGCCTTGCATCCGTCAATAACGTGTGCAAGAACCTATTGAAATCTGTTCTCTAGGTCCCCGCCTTCGCGGGGATGACGGAATCATACCCTGCCGTGAAATTTTTCGTCGGCGGCTTGCTTTTCGCGTCGCTTCGGCGGATAATACCTTTTTCGAACTCGTCGTTGTTCAGGAACCTTTTTCGCCTGCAATTTCCATGAAACTCGCACGATTTTTTCCGAGAGAAAGTCTCGTCGTTTTCTTGATCGTTTCGTTGGTCGCCTGTTTCGGCTGCGGCGGCAAAAAGGCGGCCCCGAAACAGGATTACGGCAAACCGACTTGGTTGACGCTCGACAAGTCGAAATTCGTGAAGCTCAGCAGCGACGAAACCAATCTCGAAGGCGGGACCGTGACCGTCAACGATCCCGAAGGCTGGGACCGCATGCCGCCGGGCTCCGCGAAGCCGCCGAAAGGGTTCAAGTCCGTGATCGTTTTCCAAAAGGGCGGCGCGACCCTCATGATGACGAAGAGCAAGACCGCCAAAGACATGCCCGATCTCGATGAGGAAAATATCGAAGGTTTCGCGGAGTCGGCCCAGCAACTGTTCAAGGCCCCGGTCAAAATGCTCAAGCTCGGCAGCATCGTCGGCGTGATGTTTTCGAAGCAGGTCGCCGACAAGAACCGGATCAGCAAGAAATACAATCGTCGAATCGTCGCGACGAGTATCAACGGTCAACTGTTTACGTACGAGCTTGTTTCCGACGACAAGATCACCGATGCGATGCTCGGCGCCCTTTACGCCGTGATCTCGAAGACGAAAATCGAAGGCGTCGAAATGCCGTCGGATGAACCGGAAACCGTCGTTGCCGCCGCCGGCTCGCCAAAAGAAGAGCCGAAGGAAGAATCCAAGGCGGAAACAAAACCGACCGCCGAGGAAAAACCGGTTGCGGCTGCCGAGGCGAAGGAAGAACCCCAAGCAGAGGAAAAACCGGTTGTCGCCGCCGCTCCGAAGGAAGAACCCAAAGTCGAACCGAAAGCGGAAGAAAAACCGATCGTCGCCGCCGCCCCGAAGGAAGAAAAAAAACCGGCCGCCAAACCGGCGAAACCCGCCAAAGACAAAAAGAATACCAAGGCAATCCTCGACGAACTCGACTCCTTGTTGAATTAGTGAACAGCGAACAACGAACAGTGAACAGTGAGGGGACGCAAGCGTTCATCAAACCGTTAGCTTACATTATTCATTGTTCACTGTTCGTTGTTCACTGATCATTGTTCATTGTTCACTGTTCGTTATTCACTGTTCACTGTTCACTAAAATCATGCAGTTCTCTCCCGGTAACACGGTCGGCATCGACCTCGGAACGACGTTTTCAACGATTGCGCAGGTTAACGATGAAGGAGCTCCGATTCCGATTCCGAACGAAGACGACGAAGTCGAGACCGCAAGCCTGATTCTCCTTGCGGAGTCCGGACACGTCATCGTGGGACCGAACCGGAACCGAGCCGCCATCGAGAAGCCGGAAAACGTCGTCGAACGGATCAAACGACATATGGGAGCTTCGGAGTTCAAACGAACCTTCGACGGCCATGAAATCACGCCGGAGTTCATTTCGGCATTGATCCTGAAAAAATTGAAACAGGACGCCGAAAAGAAAATCGGTCCGATCGGCAACGCGGTGATTACCGTTCCCTATTATTTCAACGATTCCCGTCGCAAAGCGACACAGGATTCGGGCCGGATCGCCGGGCTCAACGTGATTGATATCATCAACGAGCCGACGGCCGCGACCTTGACCTACGCCTGGCATCGCGGCGAACTCGGCGTCGCCCACCAAAAGGATTTCAAGCCTCGCCGCATCCTGATTTACGACCTCGGCGGCGGAACCTTCGACTCGACATTGGTCGAGTACACACCGAATCACTTTCACGTTCTGGCGACCGACGGCGACGTCATGCTCGGCGGCGTTGATTGGAACGACCGCCTCCTGAGTTATATTTGCGACGAGTTCAAAGAAAAACACGGCATCGACCCCCGTGATTCCGAGCAAATGGTCCAGATTCTCCGCAACGACTGCGACCTGGCGAAAATCGATCTGTCACGGAAACAGGAAACGGTACTCCATATCCGGCACGAAGGCAAGTCGGCGACCATCCGCGTTTCCCGGGAGAAATTCGACGAGTTGACCAGCGACCTGTTGCAGCGAACGATCGATACGACCGATTTCGTTCTCGAGCAGGCGCAGCTCAAATTCACCGATCTGGACGGCATCGTCCTGATCGGCGGGTCGACCTTGATGCCGCAGGTTCCCCAGCGACTGAAAGAGCATACCGGCGTGCAGCCGTATATTCATCCCGATCTTGATCCGCACACGGCGGTCGCCAAGGGAGCTGCGATCCATGCAGCGATCCTTGAAGCCCGGCATCGGCCCGACGACACGACGCTCGGCGATCGGATCAAGAAAATGTTCGAACCGATTCGACAGGAAGACGTCAATTCGCACGGACTCGGAATCGTCGCCATGGATCCGCGTTCGAAAAAGGCGATCAACCATATTATGATTCCCCGCAACACGACGCTCCCATTCGAAGTCACGCAAACGTTCCAGACGAACAAGTCGGATCAGCAGCGGATCAGCGTTCAGGTACTCGAAGGCGACGCTCCCGATCCGGTCGCCTGTTCGCTGCTCGGAAAATGCAAGATCACCGAACTTCCTGTCAACCTGCCGAAGGGATCGCCTGTCGACGTAACCTACGCGTTTGACAAAAACGGTCGAATCTCCGTGACGGCCCGTGAAAAATCCGGCGGTAAGGAAGCCGTGATCGACATCGAACGCCGTGGATCCCTCGACGACCGACAAATCGAGGGATTTCTGAAACTCGCCTCGGAGTATACCGTCGAATAGATTCCATGGCAGCGGAAAACGGACCGGAACCTTTTCGTGGTTCCGGTTTTCTTTATAATGGGAATAGTGAGTACCGTATCTTCCGCCAACCCGAATCTCCGGGACCCCGACGTTCAATTGATGCTCTCGGTGCAGCAGGATGATGCCGCCGCATTCGAGGAGCTGATGCTGCGCTATCAAGGTCGTGTCCTGTCGGTCTTACGGCATCTTTTGGGCAACCGGGATCAGGCGGAAGATCTGACGCAAGAGGTTTTTCTCCGAGTTTATCGGGCTCGCAAGACCTATAATCCGGACGCCAAGTTTTCGACTTGGTTGTTTACGATTACGAACAACGTCGCCCTGAACGCTCTCCGATCGCGGCATCGCAAACCGGAGGTCCAGTTCGGTGCCGCTTCGCCCGGTCCGAACGAAAGCGGACCGATGAACAACGTCGAGGATTCCATTATGGCGAGCAGTGCTTCGGTGCCGAGCCGTCAACTCGACAAGCTCGAAATGCGTCAAATGGTTCAAGTCGCGGTCGACGCGCTCGGCGAACGCCAACGCATGGCCGTTCTCCTCCATAAATTCGAAGGAATGAGCTATCTCGATATCGCCGAAGTCATGGAGATGACGCCGCAAGGAGTCAAGTCGTTACTCTGCCGTGCCCGAATGAACTTGAGGGACGCCCTCCAACCCTACATGCAGGGTGGTGAAAGGGTGAAAGGGTAAAGAGTGGAAACCGAACCGCTTCTTCAACTGGACCTTTCTTCCGACGAGTCGCTCCTGATCGAGTACCTCGACGGCGAACTGACGCAATCGGATCGCCGGACGATTGAGGAACGGCTCGCCAAGGAACCCGATCTTCGGGAAACGTTGGCGAAGCTCGAAGAAAGTTGGCGCTGTCTCGAGTTGCTGGAAACGTTTTCGACCGATAAGGAACTCGTCGAAACAACGCTCGAAACGGTTATTCTCGATACCGAACAAGAGATCACGCAGCAAGCGAAAAACCTCCGACGACGATTCTCTTGGAAGTTGGTTTTGCGACCGTTCTTCCTGTTCTTGCTGTTTGTCATCGGGACGTTCTTCGGTGGAAAGTTGGCCCCGGACAAAAATTTTTTCCTGCGTATCGCTTCGCCGATCATCGAACGGCTCGACATGTATTTGTTGATGTACGATCAGGATCCTGAACTCCTGCCGCGTCTTGCGCAACATCGGGTATTTCTGCCGCCGCTTCCCGAAGGCTCGAAACCGATCGACCTGAAAGAATACGAAGCGTCGTCTTCGGCGAAGATTCTCGATTCCTTTACGCTCTTTCCGAATTTCTGGGAAAGCGACCGCCGGATCGCCCGGATCAACAATTTGGACGACGCCCTGTTCCGGCAGTTTTATCGCAACAACGAAAAGTTCAACGATTATTCGATGGAAAAGAAACACCGTTTGAAGGAGTTTCACGAACGGATCGAACTTTCGCCGCAACGACACGAACTGGTACAAACATTGAAATCGTACTATAACTGGTGGAAGTCGCTCCAGTCTTATGAACGATCGGAGATCAACCAACCCCGGTTGACCGCGGAGCGTCGGGTCGAGCTGATCGCGGCGATGAAAAAGCGACTCGAAACGAATCGCGAGGTTCCCGGAACCGCTCCGCTCCGTGACGACGATCACGATCAACCGACGCTCGAAGAACTCGCGACATTCCTTCGGCAACTCGACTGGTATCACCAGGAACTCGTCCTGAACCTGCCGCCGGAACAGACGATTCCCTATTTGACCCGGCTCTATCGAACCACCAAACGATAAGCGTCCCTGACGCGCTGCGCGGCTAAAACGCAAGCGATTTTCTAACGTTATCGACCTTCGATTTTGAGATTGTCGACGTAAAACACGGTCCCGTTTTCGCCGAAGGAACAAAATCCGAACCAATCGACGCCGTTCATCGTTTTCGAACACGGCAATTCGAAGGTTTGCGGTTCCTTGTCGGGAAGCGTGATCGTCAGCGTGAATTTGTCCGGCGAATTCTTCAGGTCGAGCTTCGTGTCGACGTGGAACCATTTTCCGTGCGGAATTTCGAGAATCGGTTTTCCCAGCGACAGGAGTTTGCCGCTTTCTGAAACTTCGAGGAACGGACCGCTGCCGTAACCGGGCTTCGAGTGATCCCACTCGCGGACTTCGAACGTCGGTTTGGCCCCCTTTTCGATACGCCAATCGAACGACGCCGAAACGATTTTGTCCCGATATTTCATATTCTGGTAAACATGGGGGTCCCACGGTTGCGGGGCGTCGGCTCCCTCGACAAATTTCAGCGACTTTTTGCTGCCGCCCGCGCCCGTTTCGTCGGTGATCGCCACGGAACATTCTTTCGCCGCTTCGACGACGAGATCGGGAATCCGTTCACCGGCGTCGAATTCTTCGAAACCTTCGTTCATCGAAAAATTCTTTTTGGCGTCCTCCGACTTCGGCGTCGCCGTGAACGCGGCCGGAACCGGCGGCAACGCGTCGAGTGTCGGCGTTTTGAGAGGATTGCCCGCTTGGACCCACAACAAATCGGTTAGGTTTCCCCGTGAAACTTCCGCGATCGGGCCGATTTGTTTCGATAAATCCTTCATTTTGAAATTCCGTTCGGCCGGATTTTCGAAACCCGGATCGCCCCACTCGGCGTCCGGTTCGCGGTCCTTTTTCCATTCCTCGAAAGACTTGTCGCCGGGGAAGCGGAATTTTTCAGGTTCCGTCGTACGATAATAAATATTTCCCTTCATGATCGCCTTGTCGTCGAAGCGGGCGACCTCGATCAGGTTCGGCGACGACCAATAGAAGATGTTGTTCTCAAACGTGATCGGTCCGTCGATCGCGGGGCGGCTGAGTCGGATCTGTCCGTTGTCGCCGAACGCGAAGATGTTTTTTCGGACGATATTGTCCGTTCCGTAATGTTGGTGCAGCCCGGCGTCCTCGGTGTCGTACACCAAATTATGTTCGGAAACAATGTCCCGGCTTGATTCGTCGTAATAGAGTCCCCAGCCGCCGTAATCCATGCGGTGGACGTCGTGAATCTCATTGAAGGAAAGCACAGTTCCCGGACTGTGGCCGAGCGTGTATATTCCCGCCATGTCGTTGAGCACCCCCTGGCCGATTCGGTGAAGATGATTTCCGGTGATCGTGTTGTGATGCGCCGGACTGTAACGCGGACTCCAATTCCAACCGACGGAAATCGTCGAGTAGTAAAAATCGCAAATCTCGTTTTGTTGAACGATATTGTACGGCGAGTTGCCGATCCAGACGCCGATCGACTCCGGATGGACGCGTCCGCCGTGTGCAATCAAATTTTGCGACACGGTACAGTTCGACGCCCAATGTTTTTCGTCCTTTTCACCACCCCAACCGGTCGTTCCGATCTTCACGCCGCCGCCGCCGAGATCGATCAATTCGGACCGCATCACGGAACATTCTTTGCTCGCTTCACCGAAGTCGACGGCGTAGTTGCCCGTATGTCGAATCACACACTGCGAGATGTCGACCTTTTTTGCAACGGTTGCGGTAATCGCGCCGTCGAGATACACGGCAGCTTGCGGAAATCCCTGCCCCTTTTCCGGCATGTTCCACGCCGTATGGGCGAACGTCAGGCCGTGAAACGAAATCTTTTCGACGAATTTATCGTTTTGCAAATCGCCGTTGATCGAAACGAGCCGCGTCAGCAGCGGAGCGACGACGGACGCTTTGTTCATGTCTTCGCCGGGCTTTGCGAGATACGTCAGCACGCCGGTCTTGCGGTCGAGATACCATTCGCCCGGCTCGGTGAGCGCTTCGTAAACGTTCACGATCCGGTACGGCGTTCCCTTTTTCAGTTGCGCCTGATCCCAACTGTGCGTTCCCGCCGTAAAGACGACCCGTTTTCGTACATCATCGACTTCCTTGACCCGAAGATGGTCCATCGTCCAAAGATGGAACGATTGAACTTCAATATCGTTCAAGTTTTTCCAATCGCTTCGGAACGGGGCGTCGCCGAAGAAAAACCGGTCCGGATGCGTTTTCGGATCTCCCGGTTGGATGCCGCGAAACACCGTGAAATATCCGTTCTTCGGAAGCGTTGCGCGAAAACGCCGCTGGTCGTTGACGAATAATTGTTCGAAATACCATTTTCCGTCGGCGACTTCCTTGACGGTCGTTTCCCAACGGCCCGGTGAAACTTCCTTCCAGCCGGTGATCGGACGACCGCCGCTGATGATCGGCGTTTCGTCTTTATAAGCGAAGAACGAGGTGTTCGAGTCCTGATGCGTCAATGTCAATGGTTGCGGCAACCAATAGGTCCCGCCGCGAAGCATGATCTTGACCATTTCAGTTTTCGGAGCGGCCCTTGCGGCGTCCCTTGCTTTTTCAAGCGTTGCGAACGGGGCGGCTTCCGTTCCGGCGGCGGAGTCATCGCCGTTCGGCGCAACATAAAATGTTTGGCCGAAAAGCGGCATGCAGAACAAAACGCACAAAAAAGAACGGATGATCGTCGGCATTGGTTCGGTCGGGTTATTCGATTAAATTTTCATCCAGTAAACGCGCTCCATGAACAACGCCGACAACACGAACGACATCGTCGCTTTTCATGAACCGATACAAAACGCGAAAACGAAACACGAGAATTTCGCGGACGCTTCCGTCTGGAAATTCCGGGGCGACAGCTCCGGATTCCGGCGAGATTGTCAGCCGCTCCGCCTTGGCAAAGATTCGTTGAACGACTCTTTTCGCCTGTACATGCGAATCGACGGCAATATAGTGCGCAATTTCGTCCAGTTGACGCAGGGATTTCGGAGACCAGATCAGTCGAGCCATTTTTTCAACAGTCGTTTGGCTTCTTCGTGGGGAACACCGAGTCCGGCATCGAATTCCTTGTCGGATTCCTCGACGACTTCGCGGATGTAAAGGCGATATTGCAACTCGTCCCAGGAAACGTCATCCGGCAACGATTCCATGACGTTGATCGCGATTTCTTTCACGCTCATCATTCTTCTCCTCTATCTGCATCGAAATCGACGCGGTGAACGGGGTTTAGACTTTCGCTTGAAAATAAAATACCCGGACGCGCTTCGCGGCTAAAACGCAAGCGATCGATAAAGCGGGTGTGAAACTTTCGAACGGAAACCTTAATCCTTGGCGGGCGGCATCCAAGGGATGCGGCCGCCTTCCTGGATTTGACGATAAAATTTCTTGCCGACCCGTTGGAATTGCTGTCGCGATTTTTGAGCCATGTCGGTCGTTTCGAGCGGGTCGTCGTTCAGATTGTACAGCTCCAGCTTCGAGAACGGCGAATTATGAAGAATTTTCCAACCGTCTTCGTCGATCAACGCGTTGCTCGACTTCATTCCGAAATACGGCGACGCTTCGTGTCGGACGAAATACAAGGGCCGCTTCGGTAACGTTTTTTCTTTACCGGTCAGGATTTCGAGAAGGCTGACAGCGTCAAGCCGCTGCGTGTAGATGTTTCCTCTCGCGGTCTTCAGGTCGACTCCGGCAACCTCCAGCACGGTCGGATAAAGGTCCATCGAAATTCCTTCCGCTTCGGAGAGCGTTGCGGCTTTGATCTTTTCCGGCCAACGGGCGATGCACGAAACGGCAAGTCCTCCTTCGTACATCGAACCTTTACCGTCACGGTGGGGGCCGTTGAATGCTTCCGTGTTCAGCGGACCGCCGTTGTCGCTCAGGAAGACGACGAGCGTGTTTTTGTCGAGGCCGGTTTCTTCCATTGTTTTCAAGACCTTGCCGACTCCGGCGTCCATGTGTTCGATCAGCGCGATCAACTTGGCCCGCTTTTCGGAGATTCCCGGCTCACGCTGCTTGACCCGTTCCAGAAAATCCGGCGGCGGCTGGATCGGATCATGCGGCGCGTTGTACGCCAAGTATAAGAAGAACGGTTTGTCCTTCTTCCCGGACCGTTCTTTGAGATAATCGCAAGCCCAATCCGTGAACAGATCGGTTGCGTGTCCCTGCGGATCGATTTCCTTGTCGTTCAGCCGCATGTAATTGATTCCGTGACGGCGATGATTCCAATAATCCTCCATCATGTCGCCGAGGAATCCGTGAAAGAAATCGAAGCCGCGTTGGTTCGGAAGATTCGGACTCTCCAAGCCGAGATGCCATTTTCCGACGGCCGCGCTTTGATATCCGACTTTTCGCAACGCTTCAGGCAGCGTCGCCAGATTTTGTGCGAGAAAACCGCTCGATTCCGGTTCGTTCGTCCGAATCACGCCGGGGACGCCGGCGCGGTCGGGATACATCCCGCTCATGATCGCGGCACGGGACGGCGAACAGACCGAACTGTTGGCACGAAATTTCGTGAATCGCATTCCGTCCCTCGCCAACGTGTCGATGTTCAGCGTCTTGATGTTCGGACCGCCGTAACAACTCAGGTCGCCCCAGCCGAGATCGTCGACCAAGATGATCACGACGTTCGGCCGCTCCGCTTCCGCCGCCGTTGCGATTCCAAGCGGACAAAGAAAAAAGGTCAAACAAAACAACAGGAGCGTCGGAGTACCGACTAAATGGAGAGAAGCAGTCAATCGTTTCATCATGGGCGTTTCGTGTGGAGAGGGTTAGAGAATCAAACGTCCCAACACGAACATTCTACGGAGAAATATTTGCAGAGTCAATCGGCGAAACGGTCCCTTGTCCCAGACTCGGTTTCGACGTAAAATCTGTTTGACGTTTGGAACTTTTCACGAACATCGACTCGCTGCTAAACGCAAGCGGAACACAAACCGGGAATTTGAACACCCTCCTGACGGTCAGCCGGGACGCGATGAACGGTGAGTTCGAAGTCGCGTTTCCCCGAGGTCGATATCCGCAAGGGACCGAAGCGGCTCTCGACGCCCTCGACGAAGTCGAACGACTGGAACAGGTTCTCTCCGTGTTCCGATTCGACAGCCGCATCCAATATATCAACCTGACGGCTCACGACGCCCCGGTTCCGTTGGACGACGAACTGTTCGGCCTGCTTGAAAACTGTTTGCGGCTCGCAGCGGAAACGGACGGCGCCGTCGACATTACGAGCGGACCGCTTTGGAAAGTCTGGGGCTTCGCCCGTCGCAACGGCCGGGTTCCTTCCGAAGAAGAAATTCAAACGGCTCTCGAAAAGGTCGATTATCGCTCCGTCGAACTTGATCCGGTCGCGAAAACCGTTCGATTTCTCAAGCCGGGTGTCGAACTGAATTTCGGCTGCGTCGGCAAGGGATTCGCTCTGGACGTCGCGGCGGAAAAACTCAAAGCGAAAGACGTCGACCGTTTTCTCTTTCACGGCGGCTTGAGCAGTGTCTTGGCGGTCGGCTCCGCTTGGACCGTCGGTGTCGCGCATCCGATGCGGCTCGGCAAACGCCTGGCCGAAATCTCCCTGACCGACGAAGCGATCGGAACCTCGGGCTCGCAACAACAGTTTTTCCGTTATCGGGGCCGCCGCTTCTCTCATCTCATCGATCCGCGAACCGGTTGGCCGGCGGAAGGCGTCCTTTCCGTAACCGTCGTCGCCCCGACGGGAACCCTCTCGGAACTTCTCTCGACGGCGTTCTTCGTCATGGGACCGGACAAGATCGACGAATATTGTCGACGACATCCGGAACTCGTCGCCGTTTGCGTGTTGCCCTCTACGAAACGCAGCGGGTTCGACGTTTTTTCCTACGGGAACGCTGAGGAACGAGTTCGGTTTGTCGACAATTGGTGATCAAGAAACAGTAAAGATCCGTCATCCCCGCGAAGGCGGGGACCCAGACGAAAGGAATCATCAACCGTTTGCATCCGTCAATAACGTGTGCAAGAACCTCTTGAAATCTGTTCTCTAGGTCCCCGCCTTCGCGGGGATGACGGACATTTTGCCGTAGATGATTTCGGCCAATTCGGCGATTTGGTCGGCGGCCTTCGATATTGCGATTCGGTGGATTCCCGTTTCCAGAACTTGCGACACGTTTTCCTTGTCGATGCCGCCGATCGCGAAGACCGGCAACGAAATCTCCGCCGCGACCGATCGAAGAAAGTCCAAGCCGGGATATCCGTCAAAATTTTTCGTCGACGACGGAAAAGTCGGGCCTGCTCCCAGATAATCCGCCCCATCTCGAACCGCTGCCCGGGCCTGCTCCATGTCGTGGGTCGAGACGCCGATCAGCATTTTTTCGCCGACGATCATTCGGACGTCCCGAACCGAAAGTTCTTCTTGGCCGACATGCACGCCGTCCGCTTCGGCAAGGACCGCCAAGTCGGGACGGTCGTTCATCACGAACAAGACGCGGCGTTCCGCTTGACGGGTCGACTCCCGTAAGATCCTTGCCCGGTCGAGCAGCGTCCGGTCGTCCGCCGCTTTGTCCCGAAGCTGGATGACGTCGGCTCCGGCGTCGATCAGCGTTCGGATTTTTTCGCGAAATTTTTCCTCGTCGGGTCCGGCGTCGGTCAAGACGTAAAGCCTTGCGAATTGCAAAAGATCTTTCAAGGTCGGGACCTCTTTTAAGACCGGGACCACAGGTCCCGGCTCGGGGGGCGAATTTTTTGAAGTCGACTGAGTATCCTCGAAAATTCGAGCCAAAACATCCTGATGCAGCGTATAACTCCGATAACGGAGCCGTTCGAATTCCCGGGCGCTGCGAGGCGTTTCGATTTTCGAAAACTCTTCCAGACTGCGAAGCGATTCCTGCAGGCGGCCGAAACTCGCCGACAAGACGTCCGCGGTTCCACGGCGTTCGTATTCGCCGTCCCCTTCGAGTTCCGTGCCGACGTCTTGTTCGGTGTTCCGTGCCGTCAAACGCTGAGCGTTCGAAAACGGTCGGAGAAATTTTCGCAGTTCGTGTCGGAATTCCTTGAGCTGAGACGTCAACGAACGATCGTCCAACACGAAGCGAACATAATCCTCGACCACCCGAAGCGCTTCGGAGGCTCGATTCGACACGGCGTCCAACAGGCGGAAAAGTCGGTTTTCGGAAAACTCTGTGTTCGTTGTTCTGTGTTCGGTGTTCGGAGGAATATCGAGTTGGAGAGAACGGGAAACTTCAGCGAGATTCTCCAGACTTACCGCCTGCCCGTCTTCGAGTTCGGAGCGATGGGTTTCGTGAGCCGCCTGCTTTTCGATCTTGTCAAAAAATTCCGCCGAATCGAAACCATTGTTCCGCAGCCAACGCCCGACTTCGCCTTCGTCGAGGGCGACGGCGAGCAATAAATGTTCGGTTGCCAAGCTAACATTCGACAATCCCTGCCGAACATGAGGAAGCGAGGGCAACTCGTTTCCGCTGGCCGCCGCTTTGCTCCCGACCTGTTTGCCGAAATGATGGAGCAACATCCAGAACGTCGATTCAAGTTCCTTCGACAGTCGGCCGATTCGGACCGGCTGGTCTTCGAGAAAAAAAAGAACCGGCTCGCCGCGATTCGTCTCGCCGCTCTCCGTGGAAAAATGAGGAAAGATCGAATAGGTTCCGCGTGATCGTTTGCTCTCCGTCCATTCATCCAGGGGAGCAGCTTCCGAAGTTCCCGCCGGCAACGGCGGCGAATCTCCGGCAATGGGGGCAAGCTCCATTTTTTGCGGACCTAATTCGACAGGCTGCGCCTGCCCCGGCGAAATGCCGTAACTTCCCATCGGAAACGAAGGAGCGCTGATCGGCGACTCCAGACGCGAAATCTTCTTCGCCCCCTCCCCTGAAAACTCCTCCGAAAGTCCGAACGCCGTTCGGAACCCTGCCAAGGAAAGTCCGGCTTCCGTCAACCAGTCGACGGCCCGACATTCTTCTTCTTCGAATAAAGCGATCAACAATTTAGCGGCGACGATTTCGGAGGAACCGTTCGGCAAACGACAGCGTGAGGAACGCTCCAACACTCGATACGCGGCCTGTGTCAGATCAAATCGCATAGTTTTTTTCGTCAGCTTGCAAAATCGGTGGTTTTCGGTATAATCGCTATTTTATCTAATCGCTTTATTTTCTCTGTCTTTCTGTCGATATTGTCTTTAATTTTATCTGAATTGTTTTTTTTAACAAAGAGGCCGATGATGAAAATCCTTCGATTGAGTTTGTTGACGTTGTCTCTGGTCGGTTTCTTCGGACTGACCGTAAACGAGGCGGAAGCCCGAATTTTGGGACGTCGCGCGAACCGTTGCACCCCGTTGAAGCATTATGTTTCGACCTCAAAGACCTGTTACGGTCCGACGGTTTCGCTCCTTGCGGAAGACTCTCTGGCCGGTTGGACGTCGCCGGGTGGGGGAAAACCGGGCAGCGGCTGGTCGGTGGTCGACGGCATCCTGCATCTTCAGGGCAAGGGCGGCGACATCGTTACGGACCGTCAATATGAGAACTTCGTTCTCGACTTCGAATGGACGCATTCCAAAGCCGGAAACAGCGGCATCAAATACCGTTATCAAAAATTCGACGGCAAAGGTTGGCTCGGCCTCGAATATCAGGTTCTCGATGACTTCGGAACGCCGGAAGGGATGAAGCCGAAAAACAATACGGCGACGCTTTATGACATTTTGCCGACCAATTCGTCAAAATCCCTGAATCACCGCGACCAAATCAATAAAGGACGAATCGTCGTCAACGGCGATCGGATCGAACACTGGCTCAACGGCAGGAAAGTAATGAGCGTGGTCGTCGGCTCCGAAGAATGGAAAGAAGCCGTCGCGGCCAGTAAATTCAAGGGAATCGACGGATTCGGCGAGAACAATCTCGGCTTCATCATGGTTCAGGATCACCAATCGGAAGTTTGGTTCCACAAGATCACGATCCGGGAAATCCTCCCCTCAAAGAACGTCCGTTCCTGCGTTCCGTGCCGGACGATGTTCAGGAAATAGGGTGTTTTGTCGCTTCGTCATCGGTCGGCGACTCGGCGGATTCCTCTTCAATCGGCAGGCCGTATTTTTCGCCGAGCCAGCGACCGCAGTCGATCAACTTGCACCGGGTGGAACAGAACGGCATCGAATCGCCCGGCGTGAATTCGCGGTCGCAGATCGGACAGTGAAATGTCGACAAGGATGTTCCTTTCACAAAATTTTATTTTCTTTGCAAGACAAAAACGACGTCTTCCGTGTTGGGACCGACGTTGATCGGCTGGTCCATGCTGAAATCGTAGATTTCCTGGACGTTGAACAGGTCGACGTCGTCCAACAGTCGCTGAAATTGGGAAGCCGTATACGTTCGGAGCGGAAACCGGTCGATCAGTTCGTAAGTTTTCGTCGGCGTCTGCGCTTTGATTCGGAATTCGACCGTTTCGAAGCGTTTGGCGGCGTTTTGTGCAATTCGATGGAGTTTCGACCGAACGGTCAGCGAACCGCGAGTCTCGGTCCACTCTTCTTGGGAACAGGTCGCAACGCCTTTGGGAATCAAATGAAGGCCGAGAATATAAATTCCCTTTGGTTTCAGCGCCGTTGACATTTGGTGAAAATGTTCTCGGGCTGATTCTTCCGCTGTCAAGTGGAGGAAACTGCTCACCAAATTGAAGGCCGCGTCAACGGGTCGCTCCAAACGGAAACCGGTCATATCGCCGACCATCGCGGTTTCAGGGAGTCCATGTCGCCGCAAACGACGGTTGCAGAACGCCACGGCTTTCGGGTTCAAGTCAAGACCGGAAACGAGAAATCCCTGTTTACCGAGCCGCCAGAGAAGCCGGCCCGTTCCGCAGGCCGGTTCGAAGACCCGACGTACCGAACCGACGCCAAAGCGGCGAAAACAGACGTTCAGGAATTCGAATTCCCGCTTCCACGACGCCGAAAACAAGACGTCGTAAAGCGTCGGATGACTGTAAACGCTGCCGTAAATCTTCGTCTCGTTGACCATATACCGTTATGCCGGAAAGATCCATGGATTATACGGGTCGGACAGGGGACTGTCAAGAAACGGTTTTCCCCGCCTTTCTCCAATTTTCCAAAACGAACAGGCGAAATAGTTGACCGGCGCAAAGAAAATCGTTATTATGGGGCTTTGTTTCACCATAATTTCCAACGGAGTTCCCATCCATGGCAAAGCACAAAGCGAACACGTTTCCGAAGCTCCACAACGCGGCATGGCCCGGTGTCGTCGGTAAGGGTGGTCCTGGAGCCGAATCGTTCATCGCCCTCGACACGATGCTCGACCTGACTGCGGCTGCGGAAGTCGACGGTATCAAATTCGACGGATTCGATCTGTTTTTGAGCGATCCGCATATCAGTATCGACTCCTCGGACGACGACATCAAGAAGTTGGCGGAGAAAGCGCAATCTCGGAATCTCGAAATCGGAACCGTTGTCGCTCCGATTTGGGAAGGAACCGGCGGCGGTTCCGCGATGGGAAACGAAACGGAACGAAACAAGTTCCTGACTCAGGTTCGAAAAGGTTGCCGCATCGCCCACAAACTTCGGGAACTCGGCGTCCGGCCTTACGGTTGCGTTCGAATCGACACGGCGGCCGGCGTCGACGCCTGGTCGGCTGATCCGGAAGGAAATCAGAAGCTGATCGCCCAAACGTTTACCAAGGCCTGCGAAATCGCGGTCGAGTTCGACGAGGTTTTGGCCTGCGAAGGTGAAATCTGTTGGGGCGGTATCCATAGTTGGAAGCGGATGCTCCAAATCCTTGAAATTGTCGACCGTCCGCAAACGCTTGGTTTCCAAGCCGACATGGCGCATTCGATGCTGTACCTCCTCGGTTACAACGCGCCGGAAGATCGTCTGCTGCCGGAAAATTTCGATTGGAACGATACGGAAACCTTCGATCGCGCTTACCGGAAAATGGTCAACGCCCTTCAGATTTGGACGGTCGACTTCCACATCGCGCAGAACGACGGCACGGTCTTCGGCAGCGGCGACCACGACAAGACCGGACGGCATTGTTTGGCGAACGATCCGAACGGCAAGCTCGATATCACAAAATACGCCGGATTCTGGCTCCGCGACGAAGACGGTTTGACCAAACGATTCAATCATCTCTGTTGGGACGGCTGCATGTTCCCGAACGAGGTGATGATGAAACCGGAGACTTGGAACAACATTTTGGCCGCGATGATCGACGTTCGCGACAAGCACGGTTGGAAATAAATCCGTTGCCGGGTGGTGTATCGCTTGCGTTTTAGCCGCGAAGCGCGTTTGAGAAGTCGGGAGCGCCGGAGTACCGGCTAAATGCGGAAACGAAAAAACGCCAAGGCACGTTGCCTTGGCGTTTTTTCGTTCCTCAAGCGCGTCGGGGGCCGACGCGGCTAACAGTACCTACCAGCGGACGGTGACGTTGCCGCCGACGTCATGACGACTGTATCCGTTCCAGATTTCGCCGTCGTAATCGACACCGAGACTGACTCGCGGCAGGATTTCGGCGGCGAGACCGACACCGACGTGGAATCCGTTTTTACCGTTGACTCCGCTATCGACCACGAAGGAGTTCGTCGGATCCGTGGCGAAGGCTGTGTGCGAATTAATTCGGGACTCGGCCATCTCAGCGATGTAGAACATTCGGAATTCCGGCGTGAACCGCACCCTCTGGATGTTCAAGTCGTTGTTGAGACGGAAACCGATCGGAACTCGAAGCGAGTTGTAGTTGTTTCCATCGATACAAAGACTGGCTGCACCGGCTCCGGTTTCCTCGACATACGGCGTCTGAACGTTCACGTAGGACATTCCAATCGTCGGAACGAATCGGAGACTGTTCCAATGGAGCGTTTTCGCGACTTCGATTCCTGCCGACAGCACGTCGTCATTGTACTTGCTCTTGGCTGTTGCGTCCAAGAAGGTAATATGACGCTCGACGTTGTGCCAGTTCTTGGCGTAGCCGAAGTAGGTGAGGACCGACACGTCGTTGTCGTTGTATCCACCGTAAATCGACATCCGGAAGGCGTCAAACCGATCGCTGGACGGCAAACTTGCAAGTTTCAACATTCCCTGATCGTATCCGAAGGCGAGTCCACCGAAGAAATTCCGATTGAGCCGCTGTTCGAAACCGGTCGCGACACCGAACCGCCCCATATCGTAAGCACTGTACTGTCCGATCGACGAGCGGAAGTTTCCGCCGCCGGTGAACTCGACCCACATTTCGCGGTTTCCTCGAGCGATATCCATCGGTCGCTTGCCGCTCTGCGCCCGGAAGTCCTTGAACTCACGAACGTGTTCGCAGTAAATTTTGCGACGGAGAAGGATGTCGTTGAACTGCCGCTGCATGTCGGTCTGGGCGAAGATCTCCGTTTCGTACACTTCGCCGTGGAGTTCGGAGAACGCCTGAACGACTTCCTGTGTGGTTTTCAGATCGCCGATCGCCTGGAAGAGCGGATCGTTCGTCGGCAAGTGATCGACGGCATTGGCTGCGTTCTTCGCGTTGTCCGACAGATACTGTTCATAGGATTCGTAGTACGATTTCACCCAAAGGTCGTAGAACAAGCTGTTGGATTCGACGTGAGTCGACCATTCAACGTGGTCCAACGCCGATTCGAAGAGTCGATCCGCAACCGCGAACCCACCGTCCGCACCGACACCTTTAAGCACCTCGAAGCTCGTCGCATTCTGGGAACCACGTCCAAGACCGGCCGATCCTTCGTAGATTCCGACCAGCTGCGTTCCCTTGGCGATTGCAAAACCATTCGTCGCGCTGACCAATCCCTTTCCGAGTTTGACGCCGAGTGTTCCGGTCGCCATTTCGAAGGATTTCGTCGCCAGTGTGTAATCGACGTTCATTCGACCGTCGCCGCTCTTGATGAACGTGCCGGCCGAAGTCGTGATATCACGACGGATATATTCGTTCACCCCCGCGGCGAAGTTGACTTCGAGTTCCGAATTGTTGACGATCGCTCCCTTACCGAGAGCTTCCTGGCTCATCGCGGTGACCCGACCGCCGTCGACCGTCAAGCCGTTGAAGGTATTGGCTTGGGTCAACGTCAAGGTACCGTCGTTGACTTTCGTCAGGTGACTGGTGGTCCCGCCGGTGATCGCCTTGTCGATCGTCACGTTGCTGTTGTTCATCGTGTCCATCTTCACGGAACCGTCGAGGTCGAACTTGGTCGTCGGCGTCATGTCGCCGCCGTTGAATCCGAGCGTCGTGCCTTCGAACATCTTCGTCGTTCCCTGACCGAGGGCCTTGGCGTTCGTGATGATCGTCGTTCCCTTTTGCAGTTCCGTCTTCTGGTGCGTGTTGAGGCCCGTCAACGTCAACTCGGCTTCCGTACTCTTGACGAGGGTACCGTTTCCGGTGATCGTCTTGTTGTACGTTTCCTTGTCGGTGGCTTTGCCCGCAACGGCGATGTCGAGGACGCTGCCGCTGTTGACGAGGTCGACTTTCGTGCTACCGTCATTGAAGCCGGTGCCGTTGATGTTCGTCAGCTTGGCGGTGCCGCTCGTCACGGTCGTCTTGCCGGTGTAGGTACTGTTACCGGAAAGTTCCACGACGTTGGCGGTGCTGCCGGACGCGACTTCGAGTTGACCATCGCCGGAAACGACGTTGGCGAAATTACCCGGCAGGTCGAGAACGAGCTTACCGAAGTTGCGAACGTCCTTGCTTCCCAAGGCGTCGTACAATTTGGTCTTGGAATCCACATGGTGGGCGACCAAGGTTCCGCCGTTGATGTCGGTTCCGCCTTCGTAGGTATTCTTGGCGGCCAAGGTCAACTTGCTGTTGCCCGACTTGACGACGGTTCCCACGGTCTTGGGATCGAGGTCGGTATCGTCCTCGACGATCGACTTGTAATAGGTCTGATCGCTGCCGATGTTGAACTCCAGGAATGTACCACCCCGCAGGAACACGTTCTTGCCCTCTTCGTTCAATCCGGTGGCGTTGATGTGCTTCAGAACTGTCGTTCCAATGCAAACCGTCGTGTTGCCTTCGTAGGAACTGTTTCCGGTCAAGGTCGTCGTCATGCTGAGGTCGGTCTTGTCCCGTGCCGGATTGATGTAGACGTTTCCTTTTCCGGTAATCGCCTGACTAAACGTTCCCGCGGCTCCGATCGTGAAGTTCGACTTGCTGTCGGCGATGTCGATCGTCGAACTTCCTCCAAGAGCCTTGGCATTGTCGACGATCAGCGAACCTGTGACCAGCTCCGTTTTGCCCGTGTACGTGTTTTCGTTCGTCAAGACGACGAAACTGTCTTGACCGGCATTGATTCTCACGCCACCATTACCGATGATCTTCTGGTTGAAGTCGGCTCCGGTGATCGGATTCGGATTACACGGATAGGCGTCGGTTCCCTTGCCTCCGAACGCGATTTCGACAAAGGCGTCGGTATTCTTCAGGTCGACGATCTGTTCCACGTTCCCCACTTTCGCCACGTTCGGACCGGCCGAATCTTTGTTCGTCAGCTTGGCGATGCCGTGTTCGACGATCGTATTTCCCGTGTAGGTGTTGACCTGCGAGAGCGTCGTCGTCTTGCCGGCTCCCGGATTGACGGTCACTGAACCGGTTCCGTTGATCACGTTGTCGAAGTCGCCCGCAGCAGCGATTTCCAGTTCGGAATTGTTCGCAACGACACCGGTTCCGAGCGCGTCGATACTCTTGGCGGTGAGCCGTCCGTCGTTGATCGTCGTTGTTCCGGTGTAGTTTTTGCTGTCGCGATCCAGGATCACGGTTCCGACATTATTTTTCACAACACTGCCGGCGCCGATGATTTCCTTACTGAAGGTCGCCGAATTCGGACTGTCCACGTCGAATTCAAACGTCGTGCCATTGGCAAGGGTGACGGTCGTATTCTTCGAGGTCGCCAAACCGACGCCGTTGATGTTCGTGATGCGTGCCGTTCCGGAATCGATTGTCGTATTGCCGGTGAAACCCTTGTTGTCCTGCGACAAGGTCGTAATCTTTCCATTTCCCGGATCGACGACCAACTCGCCGCTTCCGGTGATCAGGTTGTCGAAGTTGCCGCCGTTCGGACTGTTCGGATTATCCTGATTCGCCTTGTCGCTTCCGGCGGCGATCTTGAAGGTTCCTTGCTTGGCGATGTTCACGGTACCGGTTCCGACCGCGTTGATTTCCTTCGCAACGAGCGTACCGGCGTTGACGTCGGTTCCGCCCTCGTAGGTGTTCGAAGTGTCCAGCGTCACCGTCGTCGCTCCGCTCTTGACGACTTTACCTGTTCCGTCGATCGTCTTGCTGTAGGTTCCGTCGGCGTTGAACGCGAGTTCAAGCTTCGTGTTGTCCTTGAGTTCGACGTGTCGACTCGCCTGATTGTCGCCGGTTGCGTTTTCGTGCGTCAGCTTCGCGGTGCCGGTTTCGACGGTCGTCTTGCCGGTGTAGTCGCTGGTCGCGTTCGTCAGCGTCGTCGTTTCGTTGACGCCCGGATTGATGAACACGTCTCCGGCGCCGGTAATCTTGTTGTTGAAGATTCCACCGGCGGCGATTTCAAATTCGGCGGCGTTCGTCACGTCGCCGGTTCCGACGGCGGCGATGTTCGCGGCAATGAGGCGACCGGCGTTGATATTGGTTCCTTCGCCGTAGGAGTTCGCGGCACTCAACGTGAGTGTATTGTCGCCGAACTTGTTTACCGTTCCGTTGGCCGGATTGGCCGTTCCGTCGACGTTAACTCCTCGGATCGTCTTTTTGTACTCCACGTCGCCAAGGAGAGTTTCGGCGGCACTGCCGAAGTTCAAGTTCGCACCGTTTCGCAACGAGACGATGGTTCCGGCGTCGTTCACTCCGGTACCGGTGATACTTTGGAGTTCCACCGTTTTGTCCGCACAAACAATCGTTTCGCCGGTGTACGTGTTGTTACCGACAAGGATCGTCGTATTGTCTCCACCAACGGCTCCGGCTCGGTTCGGATTGATGTAAACCTTGCCTGCTCCGCTGATCTCGATATCTTCACCATACTTGCCGCTGACGCCGATCGTGAAGGTTCCGTCTTTAGCGATGTTCACGTCACCCGTTCCGACCGCATTGGCCTTGTCGATGATGATTCCACCCTTTTCGATAACCGTTCCACCCGTGTAGGTGTTGTCTCCCGTCAGAACGATCAGGCCCGTTTCGGATTTGACCAGTTTACCGTCGCCGGTGATCTTCTGGCTATAGTCGGTCGCCACGTTACCACACGGATCGCCATTCGCGGCTTTGAACCCGAGGTCGAAGGTCGCGTCTTTGGCGATAATCACTTTCTTGCTCGCGGCAAGATGATCACCGGCTCCGTCCGCGTCTGTAATCCGCAATGTTCCAGCGTTGATATTCGTATCGCCGGTATAGGTGTTGGCGGCGGTCAAAGTCAGGATGCTGTTACCCTTTTTGGTCAACGTTTTGCCATCCCAACCGGTCCGCCAAGTCGATTTCGGATTCGTGTTATCGTTCAACTGCGATCCCAGCGTGAAATCCGAATCGACGGTGAAGTCGCCGTGAGCCGGTCGCTCCGGACTGGTCGAGTACCAAGTCAACTGCGTCTCGACGTAGATCGTGTTGGTGTCGGCTCCCTTTCCGTCGTCGCGGGCTCCTCCCGGTCGGTCTCCACCCTGATAAGCGATCGCTGACATGAAATCGACGCCTTGATCCTGGCCGGCAATGGTCACGAGCTTGTTGAAGCCGTCCAACGAGGTACCCGCCGTAATCACTGCCAGCGGTTCGCCGTCGAAATCGCCGCCCGCGTAACCGCTGATGTTCAGCTTGGAGTTACCCAAGTGAATGTCTCCGGTGGCGAGGATAACCGGCGTGGTCGTCACGTTCAAATCGAACGAGTAGCGAGTATCCGTCACGGTCATCCCGGCGACTTCGACGCCGGCAGGCGCGACGGTCACTTTGAAGTTGCCGACATTCTGTACGGCACCGCTGGCATCGGTGTATGTGGCGCCGAACGTCACGGTATCGCCGTTCAGGAAGGTGTCGACGAAATAATTTTCGACGTGACCGGCCCAGTTCTTCTCGGCCTTGACATCGCTGACCCACATGCTGCTGGTCAAACCGGACCACGCCAGATCCGTGCTGATGGCATTGGTCGAAATCTTGGTGAGGATCAACTGCGAATCAACGCCTTTATTGGTCGTCAGCGCGAGAATCTTATTACTGGCGTCGGCATCGCGGACGTAGTCGACCTTGACTCCGTTGCTGTAGAGATCGCCGGTGGCGACCGCCGCACCGCCGGTTCCCGTGTCGATGAGAATGACCGAATCGTTGTTTCCGAGCGTCGCGTTCCAAACGTTGATGACTCCGTCACCAACGGTTCCGGTGACATTGTTCATCGCCAACACCGTTTGACCGTTCGTCACGTTGTTCAGTTCGAAGGTGAAGGCGTTTCCACCGGCAACGGTGGTCGTTCCACCGGCGTTGAACGTCGTGCCCTTGGCGATCCTGCCGGTCTGCGTCCCGAAAGTCGTGTTGGCAAGATTGATGTCGCCTCCGGCATTGACTGTCGTCACACCGCTGAACGCAATGGTTCCGTTTACGGAGACGTCTCCCGCCGTGGCGGTGATGTTTCCGGAAAGACCCGAGAGGTTCGCCGTTCCGAAGTCGACGTTCTGTCCGGCAGTGATCGCGGCCGGAGTGGCGAAGCCAAGGCTTCCATCGACGACGTTGATGTCGTTTCCGGCGGTAATGGCTCCGTCGATGCCTGTGATGTTTGCCGTGCCGTAATTAATATCCTGTCCGGCGGTGATCGTCGTCGTGCCGCCGTAGGTGATGGTCGCACCGACAAAGTTGACGTCTCCAGCCGTCGCGGTGATCGAACCGGCCATGTTGGTGAGCGTCGCCCCTCCGAAGTCGACGTTTTGTCCGGCTTTGATCGCCGCAGCTCCGCCGTAGGTGAGCGTTCCGTTCGCGGTGACGTCTCCTGCCGTAGCGGTGACCGCTCCGGAAAGATTATTCAGCGCAGCGGTTCCGAAGTCGATGTTCTGTCCGGCAGTGATCGCGGCCGCAGTGGCGAAGCCAAGGCTTCCGTCGACGACGTTGATGTCGTTTCCGGCGGTAATGGCTCCGTTGATACCCGTGACGTTTGCCGTGCCGTAATTGACGTCCTGTCCGGCGGTGATCGTCGTCACGCCGCCGTAGGTGATGGCTGCGCCAGTGAAGTCGACGTCTCCAGTCGTGGCGGTGATCGCTCCGGCAAGATTATTCAGAGCGGTCGCTCCGAAAGCGACGTTTTCGCCGGCTTCAATGGTTGCCGCACCAGCATAGTCGATGCTTCCACCGACGAAGGAAATGTTTCCATCGGCTTTCATGGCTTTCACGCCGCCAATGTCTTGCAGACCGGTGACGGTCACGCTCTCCTTGAAGTCGATGTTGCCCGTCGTGGGATCAAGGTCGCCCGTGATGGGATCGAAGTCGCCCACGGCCGTGATTCCACCCTTCGTCAAGTCGAAGGTGTAGTCCTCTCCGTCCACGGTCATGTTTTTGACGGACACGGCGCCGCCGGTGACGACGTCCTTCAAGACAACGTCCTGCGAATTGCCGTTTTCGTCATCGTAGGTTTCGCCGAAGGTCACGGTATCGCCGTTCAAGAAGCTCTTGACGTAGTACTTGTCGACGTAGCCGGCCCAGTTTTCCTCGGTCAGGACGTTGTGAATCCAGACGCCGCCGCCGTCGGTATCCGCACCGGACCAACGAAGGTCGGTGCAGACGGTATTCGTGTTGAGCGTCGTGAGGACCAACTGCGAAGCGTTTGCTTCTGCCGAGAGATTGAGGATCTTCTTGTTCGGATCGGCATCGCGTTCGAATTTCTCCGCCACCGCGCTTCCGTCCTTGTAGAGCAGACCGGCGACAACGCTGCCGGCGGTTTTTGTGTCGACGAGGATGATCGAATCGCCGGTATTCAGAGTCGGAATGCGACTGACATAAACGTTTCCATTGCCGACGATCCCGACGACGCCGCCGTTGGCGCCGTTCTTGGTGTTCAACGTCAACATCGTCTCACCGATCTTCGCCAAGTTCAGATCGAAGGTGAGAGTATTGGCGCCTGCAAAGGTGATCGTTCCACCGGCGTCGACGACCCGACCGACCGTGTTGTTGATAATGCTCGCGGTTCCGAAGTCGATGTTGCTCGTGGAAGGATCGTCCGCGTTCGTGGCGATAATTCCCCCCTTCGACAAGTCGAAAGAGTAGCCCGCTCCGGTCACGGTCATTCCGTTGACTTCCACGCCACCGGCGACGACGTTGACGTTTTTCGCGCCGACATCGTCCAGATGATCCGGATTCACGCTTTTGGGATTGAAGTATTTGTCGGCAAACAACACCGTGTCGCCGTTCAGGAAGGTGTCGACATAGTGTCCGCCAACGGTCCCGATCCAGTTCGGCGCTTTGTTGATATTCCAAGTACCGTCGATCACACCGGTCCATGTCAGATCGGAGGAAACACTGTTTTCCTTGACCATGGTGAGGACCAACTGGGAGCCGTATCCGAACGGTACATCGTCTCCGTTTTCGTCTTGCACCAAAAGTCCGAGAACCTCCTTGGCGGAATTGAGATCACGCTTGAACTTGACCTCTTTTCCCTGGTCGTAGAGTGTGCCGGTATTGGTGACGATCATGCTGCTTCCCGCATCGACGAGAATGACTTTATCGCCGACCGCCAGATTGACGTCCCAAATGTTAATCGTGCCGTCGCCGATTTTTCCCTTCACGCCGGTGGCGGCGTCCAAGGTCATCATCGTGTCACCGTCCCCAACTCCCGCCAATGCGAAGTGGAACGCATTTCCGCCGTTGACGTTGATCGATCCTCCGGCCGTGGCCAGCGTGTTCTGCACGATTCCGCCGGTTTTCGAACCAAAGGTCGCATTGCCGAAGTCGATGTTTTCCCAGGCGTCCATCGACGAGGCGCCGGCGTATTCGAGCGTTCCGTTGGTGAAGGTGATGTCTCCACTCAAGGAGTTGACCACGCCGTTCCCGGCAATGCCTTTGAGGTTCGCTTGACCGAAGTTGATGTCTCCCTCGGCGACGATTGTTCCGCCGGCAGCGCTGAAGACGAAGTTTCCGTCCGTCGCGTTGATATTTCCTTCGGCCTGAATGGCTCCAACGCCTTCGATTCCTTTGACGTTAGCCGTATTGAAGTAGATGTCCCTTGCGGCCTTGATCGTCGCCGGACCGTTATATTGGACGAGACCGCCATCGAACGTGATGTCCTGACCGGCGACGACGGCGTCGACACCGGAAATTCCGTTGAGATTGGCCTGTCCGAATTTGATATCTCTTCCGGCTTCGATCTTCGCGGTACCACCAGCCTTGAAGTTGAAGTCGCCATCGCCGACGATGACATCTTCCAGCGCAGTGATCTCTCCTTCGACGGCTTGGAAATCCGCCGTGCCGATCGTGATGCTCCGTCCGGCGTCAATCGTTGCCGGACCGTTGAATCGAACGGTTCCATCGACGAAGTTGATGCTTCCGTCGGCATGAACGGCACCGACCCCGGAAATACCGTTGAGCCGGGCCTGACCGAAGTCGATGTCTCCAGCGGCATCGATCGTCGCTACGCCACCAGCCTTGAAATTGAAGTCGCCGTTGACGACGGTCATGTTTCGACCGGCGATGATTTGTCCCTCAACGTCCCGGAAGGCTGCCTTGCCGATGATAATATCTCTTCCGGCGTCGATCGTGGCCGCTCCTTTGTAGGTGACGCCGCCACCATCAATCATGAAGTCCTCACCGGCGGTGATGGCGGGACCGTTCACGCCGTCGACGATGCCATTGAGATTGGCCTCACCGAAATTCATGGTTCCACCGGCGTTGATCGCCGCACCATTCGCCGAGAAGACGAAATCCCCATCGACGGCGGTGATGTTTCCACCGGCGTTGAGTTCACCCTCGACGTTTCGGAAATCCGCCGTTCCGATGACGAAGTCTCTTCCGGCGTCGATCGTGGCCGCGCCGTCGAACGTGACGACTCCACCGTTGAATTTAATGTCTCTGCTGGCGGTAATGATTCCGTTGCCGAAGACTCCCTTGACCGTGGCCGCGCCGAAATCAATGTCTCCGGTGGTCGTGGTTCCATCGCCGACGGCGTTGATTCCGATGACTCCTGCGGCTGCCGCGTCCGTCAGATCGAAAACGTAGCCTGCTCCGGTCACGGTCATTGCGCCGACGATCACACCGTCCGCGTCGACTTCCACGGTTTTGTTTGCCGCCAACACGGTCTGTTTTTTTCCGTTGACGTCGTAATAGTCGTCAGCGAAAAACACCTCGTCGTTGTTCATGAAGAAATCGACGTAGTGTCCGGCGACCGTTCCCGACCAGTTTTTCTCCGTATCGACATTGTGCTTCCAAACGGCGTCTCCCATGAGCCCCGTCCAAGACAGGTCCACGGATTTGGCGCTGGTGTCCACCATGGTGAGGACGATCCACTGATTATTGTTCGTGACGGCCAGTCCGATGTCCTGCGTTCCCGGAACTTCCGACCGTTCGAATTTGGGAACTGCCGTACCGTCCAGGAACAACGTTCCCGAGGTGCCGTTGAAGTAGCCGTTCGTGTCGAAGAGGACGATATATCCGCCATTTTTCAGGTCGACGTTTTGCGGTGTGGAGACGTAAATGTCGCTCCCAACGGTAACGGGGTCCGCATCGACGGTATCGGAAAGCGTCAACGTGACATAGGGACCTTCCTTGTTCACGGCCTTCAGGGTCAGATCTTCGAAGTTGATAATGCTACCGGCCTTGAAGTCGAAGGCCGCGGCAACGATTTCCGTGTGCCCTTCGACGACAAGCTGGTTGGTGGAGAGGCGGGCTTCGTTGATGACGAGCGGCGTATTGTCCGCGCCGGGCGTCAACGCAAAGATCGCGGTACCCGTATCAATCGACGTCCCTGCATGGGTGGTGAGCAAGCCGATGTTGCCGAGATCGAGGATGGCCTCGGCCTTCATGGCGAGCGTGCCTTCCTGGAGATCGAAATTGACGATGGCGTTGTTGCCGAACTTGCCTTTTCCTTCAAGGATCCATTTTCCGACGCCGGTCTTGGTGATATCGACTTGCGCATTGGCGGCGCTGGACATTCCGCCGCCCCTCATGGTAAGCGAGAAATCCGTGTTGGCGACATCGACGTTGAGTTTGTTGTTCAGGCCGGTGAAGTAGATGTTATCACTGGCGCCGACGAAACGGCCGAACAATGAATCCTTGGCGACAACGTTGAGATTGATCGTCGTTTCCGTGACACCGGCAAGCGCACCGTTGTTGTAAATGGCTCCACCGAGTTGATTTCCGTCGATATCCGTCACTCGGGCGTTGTTGTCCGTAAAGCTGACGTCGGTGAGCGTGAGCACTCCGCCGGTATTGTTATAGACACCGCTTCCGCGACTGGCATCGTTCCAAGTGAACGTCGTCCCCGTGAAGGTCATTTTGCCGTCGAGGTCATTGTAAACGGCTCCACCGCCCGTTCCCGTCGCTCTGTTGCGATCGAACTGGCCTCCGGTGAATTGCACGATATCCGTCTTGTCCAGATTCGACCCGGTTTGGGCGTTGTAAACGGCTCCGCCGCGCACCGCGATGTTCTGACTGAAGAGCACGTCCTTGACGGTCAGGCTTCCGCCCGGTTGGACGATCAAGGTTCCGGTAACGTCATAGGTGTTTTTCGCATTATAAATAGCACCACCGTAACCGCCCAAGGCTTCGTTGTCCGCGAAATTGGTTCCGTCAATGCTCAACACTCCATGGTTGGCGACGGCACCGCCTTCGATAGAGCTGTTCTTTTTGAACGTGCCGTTTTTAATGGAGATCACGCCCTCTTTCTGGACCAATTTGCCCTGCGCATCGTAAGTGGCGACATCGTTGTAGATGGCACCACCGGAGACCGTGGCGGTGTTTTCCGTGAACGTGCCGGTTTCAATGACGATGACACCGTCTTTCTTGTTGTAAACGGCTCCGCCGGACCCGGCCGTTGCGGTATTGGTCAGGAACTCGACATTATTGAGCGTCGCCTTACCGTTGTTTCGATCTCCGGCTTCGTTGTAAATACCTCCGCCGCTCAGAGCGGTGTTGGTCGTAAAAAAGCCGTCGGTGATGGTGAGCGTTCCTCGGGCCTTGTTGTAAACGACACCGCCGAAATTCGTGGCGTTGTTGTGGTCGAATTTGGCTTTTGTGATCGAAATTTTCGCGTCGGTATCATTATAAACGACACCGCCCTCGTACGCTTCGCTCTTCGTGAATTCGTTTGTCTTCCTATTGGAAGTAATGGTGACATCCCCGTTCAATCCGTTGTAAATGAATCCGCCGAGGCCTTTGATCGCCGCCGTGGCCGGAACCTTGTTTTCCGTGGCGATGATGTCGCTGAGAACTAACGTGGCTCCCCGATTGGTGTAAATGGCTCCACCATCCTGTCCGGCTTCGTTCCTCGTAAACGTACCGTCCAAGATGGTCATTGAGCCGTCCGTTTCAACGACGATGGCTCCACCATACCTCGCGGCCTTGTTATCCGTGAAGCTGCCGCTATTGATCGTCATCGTTCCGAAGTAGTTGTAAATCGCACCACCATCAACGGTACGAATATCCAAAACCTGGTCGATAACGCCGTTTCCCTGGAAGTTGGCCGTACCAAGGTTGAGTTTCGCCGTTTTATTGTAAATGGCTCCACCCTGAACTCTGGCTCGGTTACTCGTAAAGGAGGCGTCGTCGAATTGACTCTCTCCCCCTTCGAAGTAAATGGCGCCACCGCTATCTTCCGCAAAGTTGGCCGCAAATGCGGAGCTGCCAGTGGATGTGATGTCTCCAAGGTTGAAGATAGCACCACCGCGACGAGCTTTATTCTGCTCATAGGTCACGCTGTTGAGGTTGAGGACACCCTTGTTGTAGGTACCTCCACCAAGGCCCGCATACGTCGCAGCGGCACCAACGCCAACCTGTCCCGCAATGTTTCTGGCAAGATAAGTTCCATTGAGATTGACCGTGGCACCTTGGTCATTGAAAATACCGCCGCCGAGCCCGTCGGGATCCGTGACCGTGTTGTCCTGCAAACGGCTGCCGGAGGTCAACGTGGTCCTTCCGACGTTGTAAATGGCACCGCCGGACACGCCCGCCGTATTGGCGTTAAAGACTCCGAGAATGTTGATCACCCCGGTATGCTCGTTGAAAATGGCTCCACCGTATTGGGTCGCCTTGTTCTCGGTAAACGAGCTCCCCCAAAGACCACCGGCGTTGGACTGGTCGCCACCGGTGTTGAGTTTTCCCGCATTATGGATGGCACCGCCACGCCAAGCGGTGTTGCCATTCCTTTGGGCCGCGGCAAGAGCCGGAGCCACGGAGGCTGCGGCAGCGAGGTTTCCGGCCTGCTCCGCCTGAGCACGCCCAGCGGCATCACCGGCAGAAATCGCAGCATTTTGGGCCACAGCTCTGGCACCCGCGACCGCAGTATCACGAGCGGCTACACCTGCCAGTCTGCCAGCAGCTTCGGCTGCAAGTGTGGCTTCGGCGACTGGCAAAGGGATGGGACGAGCGAGATTGTCGGCGAGCACTTTGTCATAAGCCGCATCATAGGCCGGAGTATAGACGTCGCTTGATCCACCTTGATCGAACCTCATATAGACCGAGCCGCCGGGATTGTAGTCCGCAGGATTATAAACTGCATTATAAGCAGGGGTATAGAGAGGCCAATACGTCGCATCGTAGGCGGTTTGGTAAGCCGTATAATCGTAGTTCAAATAAAAAACCGACTGATTGGTATAGGTTCCAAAATGAGCCAAATTGAGGTTGATCGTTCCCCCTTGATCGTTCATGATGGCACCGCCGAGTCCAAATTGGCCGGTAGCTTTATTACTGCCGAAATTGGTTCGCAAGAGATCAAGTGTCCCATTGGTCACCATGATCGCTCCGCCGTTGATCGCGCTGTTGTTGTCGAAGCCGATATACGAATCCCAGCCGCTTGTTCGCTCAACAACGTACCCATTCCCGGCATCGTTGATACGCCAATAGTCGATCACATTATTTGTCCGTTCACCATAGATTCCGTAGCTTCCATTCGTGACCAGAATAACACCACCACTATCGGTTGTCGTCGTATAGTTCTGATAGGTCAACGTCGAAGCGAAGGTCGACCGCCGACCATTGGAGCTGTTAGCATCCGAAGGAAGATAGGAGTGTCCTCCAAGGGTCGGACGACGATTCGGATTCGCCCAGTTCCCCGCTTCACCCGGATAGGTACTGACTCGGACCGTTCCGGAAGAATTCCATACCATCCGCAAGTAGTTCGCATCGGCAACTTGATCCGCGAAATAGAACCCCGGAGGTCTCGACGTCGGATTTTGGTTAACGACTCCAGAGGCACCGAGCCACAATGTTCCGGCAGCGTAATCATAGTATTGCTGCGGCATGACCCGCACATCATAGGCCTGACCATCGGCCTTACCGGGGAACATTCCCAAAATGATAGCCAGAACTCCGGCAGCGAGTGTATTCGTCTTCGATTTCATCCGTGAAATAATGCTCTTTTTCATGGCGACCGTACTTCCTTGTAAGTCTTATCGGAACTCAGGCGATTTGGGCGGTTTGCGCCGAGGCCTTGCGGCGCAAAAGATGACAGCCTGTCTCTAAATTCGGCATCAGAGGCGCAAATCTACAACAATAGTCGGAAAAAGTCGCCTTTCAGGGCGTCAGCCCCCGACGCGATCTTAGCCGCGTCGGCCTCCGACGCGCTGAAGCGGCTTGGACTCCTCTTTATTATCGCGAACCGTTCGCGTATATTGGAACCATGTGACAGTCCAAGCGCGTCGGAGGCCGACGCGGCTAACCCTTTCAAACGACCATGAGCAAAAAAGTTTATCTCGCCGTCGACATGGGCGCCTCCAGCGGTCGACACCTCGCCGGACTCTTCGATGGAAAAAAACTTCAACTCGAAGAACTCTACCGCTTCGAAAATTTTTCCAACGACCTTGGTGGAACTTTGTACTGGAATCTGCCGGGACTTTGGACCCATGTTCAGGCAGGACTCCAGACGGCCGCTCAACGCTTCGGCGAAGACCTCGTCAGTGTCGGCGTCGACACCTGGGGCGTCGACTTCGCCCTGCTCGGCCGGAACGACACGCTTCTCGCCAATCCCGTCTGTTATCGGGACTCCCGAACCGATGGAGCCATGGAAAAAGCCTTCAACACGGTTTCCCGAGCCGACATTTTCCGACAGTCCGGCTTGCAGTTCATGCAATTTAACACGCTGTACCAGTTTCTCGCCATGAAATGGGCGAACTCGCCGCTGTTCGACGTCGCCGAGTCGTTCCTCATGATGCCCGACCTTTTTCATTGGCTGCTGTCCGGCGTCAAGTCGAACGAGTTCACCGACGCGACCACCACGCAGTTTTTCGATCCGGTGAAAAACGATTGGGCCAAGCCGCTGCTCGAATCCTTCGGGTTGCCAACGCATCTTTTCCAAAAAGTCTCGCCGCCGGGAACCGTGCTCGGACCGCTTCGAAAAACCTTCGGGTTGCCGAAGACCAATGTCGTGCTGCCCGGCGCTCACGATACGGCTTCCGCTGTCATGTCGGTTCCAACGTCCAGCAAAACCGGCAACACGGATTGGGCGTACATCAGTCTCGGAACTTGGGCCCTCATGGGCATCGAGTCGCCGAAACCGGTCGTCGACGACATCGTGTCCGGCTTCAATTTCACAAACGAAGGCGGCGTCGGCGGCACCATGCGGCTGCTCAAGAACATCTGCGGACTCTGGCTGGTGCAGGAATGTCGCCGAACCTGGAACGCTCAGGGTCGCAAGGGAAAAACCGGTCTCCCGCTGGATTGGGAAGATCTCAATTACATGACCCGGGCGGCGAAACCGCTGGTTTCGTTCATCAATCCGGACCACCGTGACTTTCTCGGACCGACCGACATGCCGAAGGCGATCGCCGAATTCTGTCGCCGGACCGGCCAAACCGTTCCGGAATCGGAAGGCGCGGTGCTCCGTTGCGCCTTGGACAGCATTGCGATGAAATTCCGACACGTTCTCGAAATGAGCGAAAAGATCGGCGGCAAGCGGATCGAGACGATCCATATCGTTGGCGGCGGCACGAAAAATCTGCTGCTCTGCCAGGCGGCGGCCGACGCCTGCGGTCGCCGTGTGGTCGCGGGGCCCATTGAAGCGACGGCGATCGGCAATATCATGATGCAGGCCGTCGCCGCCGGAGACGTCAAAAACATCGAAGAGGCCCGGCAAATCATCCGCGCGAGCTTCGAAGTCGCTGAGTTCGAACCGACGACCGAACACGCTTCCGAATGGAACGACGCCTACGCCCGGTTCCGTAAATTGCTCTAAAAATAACAGCCGGAATGGAGGCGTACTCGCCGTAATGACGGTTTGTTATACGATCAACGACGCCGAACGACTATGTATCCATGCCCAAATTGAAACTGTATTTGGACAACTGCTGTTTCAACCGTCCGTTCGACGACCAGTCGCAACTGCTCGTCCGATTGGAAACGGAAGCGAAACTGTTCATCCAGAGACAAATCAAAGCGGGAAAGATTGAGATTGTCTGGTCTTCCATTCTCGACTTTGAGATCAAGAAAAGTCCCTTCCAATCAAGATGGGAAGCGTTCGACGCTTTTCGTCGGCTTTCTCGAAATATCGTGGAAGTCGACGAGGACGTCAAGCGCACGTCGTTCATTTTTCAGTCGCGAGGACTTGCTTGGGTGGATGCTTTACACGTTGCCTGCGCCGTCAAGGCGGAATGTGAGTATTTCGTGACCGTCGACAAAAGAATTCTCAACAAAGCGATATCGGGAATCAAGGTATTGAATCCGATCCAATTCGTCCAATTTCAAGAACACGACTTTTAGCGATGAGTGATACCGTACTTTTAAGCATGGGAATGAAAACTCTCATCGCCAACCTCGGCGTGGTCGATGCGGAGCGTTTCGTTTATCTGGTCAACAGAGAGCATTGCGACTACACCGAGTTCCGGCACCGACTGTTCGAGGGAATGACCCTCGACGATATTTGTCGAGAAGCGGCTCAAGCTAAAAAAGAAGCCGATGAACGAACAAAATAGAATCCCATCCACGCATATTTTTCGACGGAAGACATTCCGTGTTATTCCATGTCTCCATTGCAACCACGAAAATCCGACCGTTACGGAAAAGATAATCCAACAATCATTCGGTGGACTCGGATGGACATGTTTGCTTATTTTTTGCTTTTGTCATCATCGTTGCCGGCGTGTTTTCTGTGTTTTTTGGGAATGATCTTCGCTTCATCGGACCCGAAGTTCGCTTTCCTTTACGACAACCGTCGCGAGATCCTGCGTGTCTTGGAGTGGTACGGTGCGGCACCTGCCGTATTGGCCGCTCTCGTGAGCGGTCTGCTCGCCCTGAACCGTGGGCGTGCTTCGATATTCGGTATCGCGGTCTGTATGGCGTTGTTCAACCTTATTCTCATGGGCGTTATTGAAGAGTTACGTATCCCTCCTCACGCAAAATGACCTTTTTGATTGACGGAAAATCCATGCCGAACACTGAATCCATGAAGAGCGTCGAGGAAATGTACTGGGACCACGTCAGGGCGATGAGTCCGGCGGAGAGATACGGCAAGATGTTGCGTCTCAACGCCGGCGTCCGCGCAATGGTCGAAACACAGATTCGGGAACGGCAACCGGAAATCAGCGACCGCGCTTTACAGTTCGCCGTTGCGCGTCGACGTTATTGGAACGAACCGAAAGTTCTTCGGATGCTCGACGAAGCCGAGAAAGCGGAGGGATTGAATGAATGATCCCTTGATGATTGATCTGGACGTTACAACGACGAAAATCGTTGCGATATTGAACGAATTGGAAAAACCGTTCGCCTTTACGGGAGGATTGGCGTCGATCACTTACGGCGACCCGCGAACGACGAACGACGTCGATCTCGTTACGGAAGTTAATCCGTGGGAAGCGGATTTCGCCGACCGTCTTGCCGGGAAGCTCGGCGACGACTTTATTTTCAGCGTCGAAGCCTGCCGGGAAGCAATCGCGGAACAATCGATGTTTCAGGCGATTGACATGGAAACGATGTTTAAGGTCGACTTTCACCTTTCCGACATCGTACCGGGATCCTGTGAACGGCGACGGGACGTAAAGATTCCAACTGGTCGGACCGTGCCGATGGTTTCTCCAGAGGACGCAATTCTGTCGAAGTTGATCTGGATCAAAATGGGGAGTGGGCGGAGCCGCAAGGACGTCGTCGCGATGTTGCGGATTCAGGAAAATCTTGACAACGCCTATCTCGAAGCGAGCGCCGAAACGCTCGGCGTTGCTACTATCCTTGACGAACTGCGAAAAATCGCCGAAAATTACGATCCGACGCTGATCTTTTAGAGGAGAAACACAATGCAAACGTTGACGATTTCCCTGCCGGACGCGATGTCGGTGCCGAGCGATTGGGATGCGAAAATGTTTTTCGCCGCGAAACTGTTCGAAGACGGAATCCTCTCTTCGGGGCAAGCCGCCGACGTCGTCGGAATTTCCAAACGGGAATTTCTCGAGACCGTCGGCGACTACGGCGTCTCCGTGTTCGGTGAAACGGCAGATGATGTTCTCGCGGAGTTGCGATCATGAACACGACGATCATCTCCGATGCGAGCGTGCTGATTGTCTTCGACAAAATCGGCAGGTTTTCTCTGCTTCAAAAAGTGTTCGGCCGTTTGTTGACGACGGAAGAAGTCGCCCGTGAATTCGGAAAATTACTCCCCGAATGGATTGAAATCAAAACCGTTCCGTCGGCGAAGACGCTGCAAATGCAACGCCGTTTGCAACTTGACGTCGGTGAATCGAGCGTTTTCGTGTTGGCGGAAAATTACCCTGAATGCACCATTTTGATCGATGAAAACAAAGGAAGATCACGAGCCAAAGAACTGGGATATCATCGAATCGGTTCTTTGGGAATTCTGGCAAGGGCCAAACGCCAAGGTATTATTCAGGCGATCCGACCCTTTGTCGAAATGATTCAACGGACGAATTTTCGTGTCAGCGATTCGGTGATCGAACAAGTTTTGGCAGAAGCCGACGAATAATCGAACGTCGCGACTATCCTTGACGAACTGCGAAAAATCGCCGAAAATTACGATCCGAAGTTGATCTTGTAAAGAAGGGGAATAGATGGAAACGATTCGAATGATCATCGACGGAGAACGACTTTCTTCAATCGTGGAATTGCCCGACGAGTTTCGGCACCGCGAATTGGAAGTTATTGTTCTGTCCCACGGCGACTCTCCGGAAGGCTTGCCGAAAAAGAACAATCTGACGACCGTCGGCAGCGTGAAAGGCATTCTGAAGCGGTACGCGAATCCTTCGCTTATCGAAAGGGAAAAAGGAGCATGGGAAAAGGCGGCCGCCGAAAAGGAACTGGAGAAACTGAATAATGATTATTCTTGACACGAACGCCATTTTGCGGTGTATTCTTCAGGACAACGAGAAAGCGGCCGACTTTATCGACGACCAGATGACACGATTTGAGTACTTGATTCCCCTCGAAGTCGTCGCCGAAATCGTTTTTGTTTTGCTCAAAGTTTACAAAATCGACCGGAACGAAATCGAACGCTCCGTTCAATCGATCATCAATCACCCCAACACCCGAATTCCCCACAAGGCTGTCGTCGAAACGGCAATTCATGTCTTTGGGAGTCGACGTTCGATTTCGTCGACTGTCTTTTGCTTGGCTACGCAAATCGTGAACAATATCGGATCGTGACTTTCGATAAAAAACTGGAAAAGTATTTGACAAAAACACCCTAATAAACCAACTTACATCACCATGCCCTGGTTTCAAGAAGAATCGGTGTCTCCCACGTCGACTGACGACCGCCGCTTTGGGTTAACGAAACAAGACGTCCTCAACCTCGCCGGACGCTTCGCCGAGGAAGCCCGCAATCGGATCTGCAAGAATCCCAAGCGGGTTCTGCTGCTGCCGCCGGATATCACCCGGGCGCACAGCGGCGCCGGATACATCACCGAGGAACTCTACAAAATCTTTTCGAAGGACGCCGACGTCCATCTGATTCCGACGCTCGGCCAGCACGTTCCTCACACGCCGGAGCAGAACCGTTGGATGTTCGGCAGCGTTCCTGAAGAAAAGATTCACAAACACGATTGGAGGAACGGCTCCAAAAAGATCGGCGAGGTCCCCGCGTCGTTCGTTAAGGAAATTTCGAACGGGAAAGCCGATTGGGCGATTCCCGTTGCGCTCAACAAAATGCTCCTCGAAGAACAATGGGACCTGATCCTCAACGTCGGACACGTCGTGCCGCACGAAGTGTTGGGATTTGCAAATCATAACAAGAACTATTTCATCGGTCTGGGCGGCAAGGAAATGATCTGTGCGTCGCATCTCATGGCGGCGTGCTGCGGGATCGAAAACAATCTCGGAATGCTCACGACGCCGCTCCGAGCCTGCTTCAACAAGGCGGAGAATGAATATCTCGGCAAGCTTCCCGACGCCTATCTCCAGGTCGTGATGGCGTACAACGACAAGAACGAGCTGGTCCACACTGGCGTGTACTGTGGCGAAGATGTTGAAACGTATCTTGCCGCCGCCCGGGCATCGCAAAAGCAGAATATCACGGTGGTTCCGCCGCTGAAGAAAGTCGTCGCCGTGATGCAGGGGGACGAATTCTACAGCACCTGGGTCGCGAACAAAGCAGTCTACCGAACCCGCAAGGCGATGGCCGACGGCGGCGAACTGCTGATCATTGCTCCCGGTCTAAAACGTTTCGGCGAACAGCCGGAAATCGACGCGTTGATCCGAAAATACGGCTATGTCGGCACCGAAAAGGTCATGAAACTGTACCGGGACTGTCCGGAAACCGGCGACCTGAAAGATCTCGCCGTCGGAACGGCCCACCTGATTCACGGCTCCTCGGAAGACCGATTCAAGATCACGTACGCTCCCGGCGGCATGACGGAGGCCGATTTGAACCTTGTGAATTTCGGCTACGCGGATTACAATGAAACCGTCAAGCGATACGATCCCGAAAAACTTGTCAACGGCTTCAACACGATGCCCGACGGCGAAGAGATTTATTTCATCAGCACGCCGTCCGCCGGATTGTGGTCGACCAAAGAACGACTCGGATAACTCATTTTTGATCCAAGGCTTTCGCTCGAAAAAAACATACCCACCAAACAATGGGTGTAGAGTACAAAGTGTAGAGTGTAGAGTACCGTATTGGATGATTTGGCCGAATCGGTACTCTACACTGATCACTCTACACTGACTGTCAACCGGGTATAAAACTTTCGAACGGAAGCC
>JAVBQW010000060.1:0-43858 GCA_031548665.1 Thermoguttaceae bacterium | reverse complement strand
CCCCGCTCGCCCGTGCTGGGGCGCCCGACGCGGATAAAAACGAAACAAAGCGTATTATTCAATGCGGCAACTGACGCCGCCGGCGGCGGGGAGATACGCTTCCGTCGTATAATCGGCGACCATTCGGTGGGCGCTGAAACGCCAGGCCAACGTACAGATCGAGTTCATCATCCGCTTGATCCAGCCGCCCGGCAGACCGTGTTCATCGGTTGCGTAGTAGAGCGGAATCACTTCATGTTCAAGCACGTCGAACACGCTTTCGGCGTCCCGTTTGTCGGTGATCTTGTCGTCGGTATGGCTCGTTCCCTTACCGATCGCGAAACCGTTGGTTCCGTCGTAGGCTTCGGCCCACCAACCGTCGAGCACCGAAAGATTCAAGGCCCCGTTGAGCACCGCCTTCATGCCGCTGGTTCCCGAGGCTTCCAATGGACGACGCGGATTGTTGAGCCAAACGTCGACGCCCTGCACCATATGTCGGCAGACGTTGATATCGTAGTCCTCAATGAACACGAACCGATTGGTAAAGCGAGGATCATTGCGAAGATTCGCGATCGTTTTAATGAACTCCTTGCCGGGATTGTCCGCCGGATGCGCTTTTCCGGCGAAGATAAACTGCACCGGGCGATCCGGATCATTACAGAGCCGGTCAATGCGATCAAGATCGTTGAGAACCAGCGTCGCCCGTTTGTACGTTGCAAAGCGACGTCCGAAACCGATCGTCAGGATTTGCGGATCGAGAACATTTCTTGCTCGATCGATGACTTCATCGGATTCTCCACGTCGGCGACATTGTCGGCTGATTCGTCGCCGAGCGAAGGCGACCAGGAGATTTTTCAAAGCGTTGTGGGTTTCCCAAAGTTCGCCGGCGTCGATTCCCTGGATTCCTTCCCAGTCGGTGGGGTCGATCGACTCTTCCGTCCAATGGGGAAGATGTCGTTCGAAAAGCGTGTTCATCTGCCACGCCATCCAACTCGGAACGTGAACACCGTTGGTAATATGTCCGATCGGAACTTTTTCTTCCGGAAGGTTCGGCCAGAGCGGCTTCCACATTTTCCGGGAAACGACACCGTGCAGCGAGGCGACGGCGTTGGCGTACCGGGACATTTTGAGACCGAGTACCGTCATACAGAACGGCTCGCCGAAATTCGCGGTATCGACTCGGCCCAGCGACATGAGGTGATTATGGTCGATCCCGAGGTCGTCGCGGAGCGGTCCGAGGTGTTCTTCGATCAAGTCGTTGTCGAACCGGTCGTGTCCGGCGGGAACCGGCGTATGGGTCGTAAAAACGGTCCGTTGAGCAATCTCCGAGCAGGCGTTGTGGAAGCTCTCGCCGTCTTCTTTCATCCGTTGGCGAACCGCTTCGAGAGTTGCGAAAGCGTTGTGTCCTTCATTGAGATGGTAGACGCCCGGTGTGATTCCGAGAGCTTTGAGAGCCCGAATACCGCCGATTCCGGAGACGATTTCCTGGCGAATTCGCGTCCGGTTGTTACCGCCGTAAAGCCGACTTGTCAGCTCGCGGTCTTCCGGAAGGTTTTCTTCGAGGTCGGTGTCGAGAAGGTAAAGTCGGACTCGACCGACGTTCATTTGGCGGACCTTGGCGTAAATCGTTCCGGTTCGCGTCTTGATCGAGACGGTGATCTTGTTTCCGTGCGGATCGAGCGCCGGTTCCAACGGGAGATACTCGACCATCGTATCGAGGTATTCTTCCTGCTGCCAACCGATTTCGTTCAGGTGCTGCTTGAAATATCCCTGATTGTAAAACAGTCCGATGGCGACGAGCGGCACGCCGAGTCCGCTGGCGCTCTTGATATGGTCGCCGGAGAGAACTCCAAGACCGCCGGAGTAGATCGGAACCGATTCGTGGACGCCGAACTCCAATGAAAAATAGGCGACCGGCTGCGAACCGAGAACGCCGACGTTCCGTTTCGCCCACGGAGTCCGTTGGCCCATATATTCGTTCATCCGCCGATAGGCTTGATCGATTCTCGTGTAGAGAACCAATTCGGCGGCCCGCATTTCGAGCCGTTCCGGTGTAAATTCCTTCAACAGGGCGATCGGATTATGCCCCAACTGCCGCCAACGAATCGGATCCAGCGACCGAAACAGATTGATGACCTCGGGATGCCAACTCCACCAAAGATTATGGGCCAGAGCCATACACTTGTCGTACAATCCTTGCGGCGTGATGGCGGAAAGCCGACTCGGCTTGGTCGACGAACCAACGATTTTATCGTCTTGTGACATCGTTTCGTTTTACATAAGGTTGGGGGGTTTTTTTACGAATTCGGGCTATTATAATAAGAAACGTTGATATTTGCAATACAGGCTGGAGACCGGAGACCGGAGACCGGAGACCGGAGGAATTTCAATGGCTCGCAATGCGAACGTTGGTCTTTGTCTCGATTTGAAGCAGAATCCGTTTTGTGCCTCCAGCCTCCAGCCTCCAGCCTCCAGCCTATGTTCCAATACGTTCTCAGTGTCATGTCGAGCGACCATCCGGGGATCGTCGCCGGCGTCAGTTCGGCGGTCGAGAGTCTCGGCGGCAACATCGACTCTTGCAGCCAGACCGTTCTCGGCGGATATTTTACGTTTATCGTAATCATCACGTTGCCGACAGAGTATCCGCCGCAGGAGCTTGCGGAAAAGGTTCGAAATTTCGAAGAACTCGGCCCGGATTACCAGATCATGGCCCGACGAATCGAGGAAAACCCGAAAAAGCTTTCAAATCGGCAAAATCCGACGACGGGAGACGTTTTCGTCATCACGGCGTTCGGCAAGGACCGACCGGGCATTGTTCGAGAGTTCAGTCGTTATCTGGCGGGACACGACATCAACATCAACGACTTGTACGGCGACAAAACGGACGACGACTTTGTGTTGATCGGTCAGCTCCAGATTCCGTCGAGCATCAACATCGGCAATCTGCAGGACGATTTGGAAGAAATCGGCCGCGAACTCGGTTTCACGGTCAACATGCAGCACAACAACATTTTCGTCGCGACGAACCGGATCCGGCTCGATTAAAGAAGCCGTTGCCGCGTCCAGAGCCGAGACCTACGGTCCCGGTCTTCTCGGGACAATTCAATACCCCAATTCCTTTTCGATATCGGCGATTTTCTTGATTCTTTTTTCGTGACGTCCGCCATCGAACGGCGTGTTGATCCAAAGATTGACGAGTCGATCAATGGTTTCCTCGCCCAACAGATCTCCGGACAGACAGAGAACATTCAGGTCGTTATGTCGTCGACTGAGTTCGGCGGAAATCTCATCGATCACCGGGGCGGCGCGGACACCGGCGAATTTGTTCGCCGTGATACACATTCCAATGCCGGTACCGCAAACAAGGATTCCTCGGTCCGCTTCGCCGCGACTGACTCGTTCCGCAACTTGCGAAGCAATGTCCGGATAATCGACGACCTGCGTCGAGTCCAGCGGCGGACCGAATTCGGCGACATTGTGTCCCAGTTGACGAAGATGCTCGGCGACTTTGACACGAACCACGATTCCATGGTGATCGCTTCCGACGGCAATGTTGAGCGACATGATGGTCTTCATTCAAGGGGAAAAACAGAGCCCGCATACGACAGAACTCCATTATACTCCGCCTTTCGGAAAGTAAAACCGGGGCGAACAGGAAACGGAGCTTTCAAAAAACGACGACTTGTTCCTTGGGCAACCATCCTTCCTGATCGGCGGCAAATCGAAGTTGCACCCAGTCGCCGCGCTGGTCGGTCACGGTGCCGAGACTTCCCAAGGAAAGCGGTGTCGTAAAGGCCGGTTCGTATTGGAGTGAATTTCCCTTTCTCGGCATGACCTGATCGACAGCGACGACACCGTGTCGCAGACAATCGAAGCGATACCAATCATAGGCGGCGGATGCAGACAGAATCACGGTCAAGGCAAGCATCAACAGCACGACGCGCCGAGTCGTCCGTTGTGGAAAAAAAAGCAACGTTGCCGCCGTGAGGAATGTTAAGACGCCGAGAGTCAGCGCCCAGCGGAACTTCTGGGGATATCCGAGCAGATTTTGCCAGAAAAAAATGTATTCGAAAAATGGGGTTTTTTCTTTTGCATCGAAACCAACGACAGAACGAAGATTTGCGTCGAGATAAGGGTCAAGCGGCAAATACCGCTTCGCCGTCAAATAGGCGGCGATGGCTTTTCCCTGTTCGCCGGCCCGAGCCCAAGCGTTTCCTTGGTTGTAGTAGACCGCTCCGGAACGGACGCCGCGGTCGACGATCGCCTGATAGAGGGCGGCAACGTGACGAAATGCTTCGGTTTTCTCGGCTCTGTCGACGGAAGGAAGGGCGTCGGCCCGTTCAAAGGCCGACTGCGCCTCCGTAAACAGGCGATCGGTGTCGGCATCCGAGGCGGCAAGTTCGCCCGTCAGGACGAAAAACAAAAAGAGAAAAAGAAATCGCGAACTCATTGAAAACGAGCAGCATTGAAAACGAGCGGCATTGAAAACGAGCTGCGACCTGTGGTCGCAGAGTGTGCTTGCATTGCTTCGTGTTGAGTGATATTTTCCGAATTTTTCGTGCGAGGTCGTAATACGGTGTCGTCGGTCAGGATTTCTTTTTGGGGAGCTTTTTCTTTGCTTTCTTGACGACTTTTTTTCGCGGTCGATAAACTTCCTCGTCATCGTCCTCATCATCATCGTCAAAATCCAAATCGTCGTCATCGTCGTCGAAATCGCCATCGTTCTCGAACATTTTCGAGAGCATTTGGGGAAGCGGCGGCAACTGCGGCGTTTTAATTTCCGGAAGTTCGGTCATCAGGTCGATCATTTCGAGGGCGGCTTCGGCGGCTTCGGCGCCTTTATTTCCGGCCGTTGGATCGATCGACTTGTCTCGGGATTGTTCCGTCCCACCGCTTCGGGCGTTCGCCTGTTCCACGGTATCGCAGGTCAGAACGCCGAAGATCACCGGCGTGCCGAAGCGAGCCGAGATATCGTTCAGCGACATGCTGACCGCCCGATTGATGTGCTGATCGTGAGACGTTTCGCCCTTAATCACCGCTCCGAGGCAGATCACCGCCAGACATTCCGCGTCTCGGGCAAAATACCCGGCGACAAAAGGAAGTTCGTAAGCGCCGGGAACCCAAATCACCTTGACGTCTTCTTCACGAACCTTGTGTTGTCTCAGCTTCGCCAGCGATCCTTCCAGAAGGCGAGCCGTAATGGTTCGGTTGAATCGGGCGACGACGATCGCGATATAACCTTTCGGCGGAGGACAAACGGTCCCTTCAATTGTTTGCATCGGAGTTTACATAGAGGAAAAAAGCAGCTCGAATCGTCATCGGATTGTATCCTGCCGTTTGGCAAAGGTCAACACGGCTCTTTGAGAGCAGCCGGAATCCTCACCGGGAAACGATCAACTTGACAAGAGATTACCCCATTGTACAATGATCGTTAATAATTTTTTAGAATTCGTATTACCGTTGACTACGATAGATTTATACTGTGCAAGTTACAATGCATCGAACATTGAACAAGGCTGGAGACTGTAGGCCGGAGGCAGGAGTTCCCGGTTTCCAACCGTTCCCTCCGGTCTCCAGCCTCCAGTCTTGCGGCAGAATTATGGTTGCGTTCACGAACAAAGCCGAGAACTTACACAGCACAAAGACAATGTCCGCTTTTTCTTTTTGCCGTCAGTCGGCATTCACCTTGGTCGAACTCTTGGTCGTCATCGCGATCATCGGCGTGCTGATTGCCCTGTTGCTTCCGGCCGTCCAGGTTGCCCGGGAAGCGGCTCGACGGATGCAATGCTCCAATCATCTCAAGCAGATCGGCTTGGCCGTTCAAAATTACGCAAGCACGTACAAAGTTCTTCCGACTTTCGCCGTAAACGCCCAACGAACGGGAACGATCACGGAAGGAGCGTCTCCTCCCGAAGCGGCCTGCTGTTTCGGCGGCAAGGCGACCTCCGTGCTTTCCCGATTGCTGCCGTATTTGGAGCAGTCGTCGACGTATTCCCTCATTCCGAGCCGAGAATGGGTGTACATGGCCTGTTCGCCGGACCACGCCCGGCTTAACGGCGTCGTGTACAACAGCGGGAGCATGGCGGAAGCCGGTCGGATGCCGATTCCGACATTCCGTTGCCCTTCCGACGGCGCTCCGAACATTCTCGCGACCATTGCGGTTCACGCGGCAACGCCTCGAACGGTCCAGCCGACCGGAAACAAGGAAGCAACGGTCGATCCCGGTGAACCGTCCGTCACGGGAACGACGAATTACATGGCGTGTACCGGTTCGGCGACGGAAACGTTTTACGACTTGAACCATCAGACCGATGGAGCGTTTTCCTACGAAAAATGGGTCGGCCTCGAAAAGATGAGCGACGGAACCAGCAACGTGATCGTGTTCAGCGAAGCGATTATCGGCGACGGTTCGAACGGCTTGGCCGATTCTTCGACTTCCGCGCCCGATCCGATGCAGCCTTGGACCCGTTGCGGATACTCGACCGCCGGACAACGGGCCGCTCCGGATTGGGAAACCACGCCGGGCCTGACGTCGATCAGTCCGAATCCCGACGTTCCGACGCTGCTCGTCAGCAACACGTCTTCGTGGATCGGCTGGCGGGGCAGTATCTGGCTCAGCGGCAGACCGTACGCGACGACGTTTTCGACTTACAGTACGCCGAACCCGCCTTACGCCGATTGGGGAACACGCAACGCCTACGGATTCCATGCCGCACGAAGTTTCCATCTCGGTGGCGTCAACGTCGTGATGGGAGACGGCAGCGTTCATTTCGTTTCGAATACCGTCAACCCGACCACCTGGCGCAACATGGGCAAAGTCGACTCCCGCTGAGTTCGTACCGAAAGGTAAAGATCGCAGTATTTCTTCGTCATCCCCGCGTAGGCGGGGACCTAGACGGAAAATTTTATTACTTGTTTGCATCCGTTATCAACGAGCGAAAATTCCGTCGATAACGTGAGCAAAGGATGATTGGAGTTTGCCCTCTAGGTCCCCGCCTTCGCGGGGATGACGGAACATTTTTTCATCGAAACCTTGATGAAACGGAAATTTCTCGTAACGCTGCTAATCTTTGTGTTCGTCGGCTGCCAACGGTTGCCGGAGCGGCCCGACGGAATGCCGGAGTTGACGCCCTGCATGATTTCCGTGACGTTCGGCGGCGAACGGCTTTCCGGGGTCGGCGTGACGCTCCAGCCGAAGGATTCGACGACGAATCGTTGGCTGGCCGGCGGACAAACCGACGCCGACGGCAGGGCGGTCTTGAAAACGGCGGCCCATTACAAAGGCGTCGTTCCCGGCGAGTATTCGGTGATGTTTCAAAAGTTCGCGGAGCCGGAACTCGGCAAGGACGGCATGCCGCTGCCCGCCAAACCGCTGATCCCGCTCAAATATTCCGTTGGAAAAACGCTCGAGCAAATTACCGTGACGAAGGACAAGGCCGAATACTCCTTCGTCCTCGACGGCTTGGAGGCGACACGATGAGAAAATCTCTTTTTTTTAACCACAGAGATCACAGAGGACACAGAGAAGAAGAGAGAAAAACGGGATTATTCCGAGTTGCTTCTCCTCCGTATTCTCTGTGCTCTCTGTGTCCTCTGTGGTTTAAAAAAAATAAATTTCGTTGTACTTTCCTTTTGTTATTGCTGTTGTTTCTTGTGGGTTGCGTCCCGGATCGTGAACCATTGGGAAAAATTCGGACCGTCGCCCAATGGGAGGAATATCGGGCCAAGGGACTCGTTCCGGAAAGCGTCGATCGAATCTATTGCAGCGGCGGAACCTTGCGGTTAGCGGTCTATCTGGACTGTGTCGACAAGGTCGTCGCGGTCGACAGCAACGAACGCAACGAGCCGTTACGCAACGGCATGAAGGCGTATTTGGCGGCTCATCCCGAACTCCGTGAGCTGCCCCTCGGCGGCGAGACCAGCGGTCGCGACAATCCGGAACTGTTGTTGAGTCTGAAAACGCCGCCGCAGTTGATCGTCAAGGCCGATACCGGAGCCGGTTACGATCCCGGCGAGCTGACCCGGCGTACGGGAATTCCCGTGCTGCTCGTTCCGATGCGGGGAATCACCGTCGGCCGCGACGGCTTCGATTCCGGTTTACGGCTCATGGGAAAGGCTCTCGGCAAGGAAGATCGAGCCGAAAAGGTGATCGAATTTTTCGACCGGGAAATTGCCGACCTGAAAAAACGGACGGAAAACATCGAAGAAGAAAAGCCGCTCGTTTACGTCGGCGGCGTTTCCTATAACGGTTCGCACGGATTCAATTCCTCGGAATCGGGCTATCCGCCGTTCGTTCTCGTCGGGGCGAAGAGTCCGCTCACGGAGAAAGCGGACGATCCCGTTCTCGGCAACCGGCACGCGATGCTCGCCAAGGAAAAGATTCTTGAATGGAACCCCGACATTCTTTTTCTCGATCTCGGAACGCTGGCGCTCGGTTCGTCGAGCGGTTTGGCCGAGCTCCGTACCGATCCGGCTTATCGATCGTTAAAAGCCGTGAAGGAAGGAAAAATTTTCACGCTGTTGCCGAACACGTTTTATTTCGTCAACCACGACGCCGTACTCGCCAACGCCTGGTTCGTCGGCAAGACGCTGTACCCGGAACGTTTTTCGGATATCGATCCGAAAAAGAAAGCGGACGAAATTTTCACGTTCCTCGTCGGCCGTCCCGTGTTCGACGAGCTGAACACGGCGTTGCAATTCCCGGCTTTTGAAAGCCTAAACCACGAGCCGGGACCTGCGGTCCCGACGGGTAAACCTGTCCCGACGGCTCAATAACAATGAACCGCCCAACAAAAACCTACCGTCAATCCCTGCAACGCCGTCTCGCAATCCTCGTTGCATTAGCGTTACTGCTTCCCGTTGCGCTGGCCGTTTCGATCGCGGTCGGCGCGGCGTCGGTTCCGTTGACGGAAATCGGGACGATCCTCTGCGGCGGCCAAGCGGAGACGCGACATGTCCGGATCGTTTTCGACATCCGCCTGCCGCAGGCCCTGGCGGCGCTCGTTGCCGGAGCGGGCCTTGCCGTTTCCGGAGCGACCATGCAGGGCGTGTTGCGCAATCCCTTGACGTCGCCGTTTACGCTCGGAATTTCTGGAGCCGCGGCGTTCGGAGCGGCCCTGATGCTTTTTCTCGGCGGCGGAAACATCGTCAACATGGACAACACGTTCTCCGGTTCCGGCTTTTCTTCGGGAGCGATCGCTTTCGGAGCGTTTCTCTGGGCGATGCTCGCGACGGTCGCCGTTCTTATTTTCGGACGATTGCGAGGTTCTCGCGGCGAAACGATCATTCTGATCGGCGTCGCCCTGAATTCGTTGTTCTCGGCGGGATTGATGTTCCTGCAATATCTTTCCGACGACACCCGGCTTGCGGCGATCGTTTTCTGGACCTTCGGCGACACGGCGAGGGTGACGTGGAACGGCCTCGGGCTCATGCTTGTTTTCGTTGCGCCTATTTCCGTGTATTTTCTGTCGCAAAGTTGGAATTACAACGCCTTGGCGTTCGGCGAGGAAACCGCGATGGGACTCGGCGTTCCCGTCCGGCGATTGCGGCTCTTGACGATGTTGCTGGCGTCGCTGCTCACGGCGGTTCTCGTTGCGCTGCTCGGAATCATCGGTTTCGTCGGACTGGTCGTTCCGCATATCGTTCGATTATTCGTCGGTTCCGATCACCGGTTCCTGCTGCCGTGTTCGCTGGTCTTCGGAGCCCTGTTGTTGCTTGTCGCCGACACGTCGGCCCGATTGATCCTCGCTCCCCGGGTGCTGCCCGTTTCCGTGCTGACGGCGTTTATCGGCGTCCCCGTGTTCCTGATGCTCCTCATCAACCGGAGGGATTCATGACGCTGGACGTCGAAAAACTCGTTTTCGATTACGGCCGCTGCCGTGTTCTTTCGGACGTTTCTTTCCGTGTCGCCGCCGGAGAGACCGTTGCCGTTCTCGGTCCCAACGGGTCCGGCAAGTCGACGCTTTTTCGTTGCTTGAACGGAATCCTGCGACCGCGACGGGGAATCATTCGGTTGCACGAAAAAAACGTTGCGGAATTTTCGGCGGAAGCAATCGCGAAGAACATCGCTTACGTTCCGCAACGGATCGAAGCGACGCCGTTGTCGGTGTTCGACGCCGTGTTGCTGGGTCGGAAACCGTATTTTACATGGATGCCGTCGGCGGCCGATTACGACGCCGTGGAAAATATTTTGGACAGGCTCGAACTTTCTCCGTTTGCGCAACGGCCGCTGGACCGTTTGAGCGGCGGCGAAACGCAGAAAGTCGCCTTGGCCCGGGCGCTGGTCCAGGAACCGGAATTACTGCTCTTCGACGAACCGACGAGCGCTCTCGACTTGAAGAATCAGGTCTCGATCCTGTCGATGCTCCGCGACGTCGTCCGGGAACGCAACATCATGGCGATTCTCAGCATGCACGACATCAACATCGCGATCCGCTACGCCGACCGATTTTTGTTACTGCGGCGGGGAACCGTGATCGGCGACGTCCGCCAGGACGGCCTGACCCCCGAAATGATCGAACTCGTTTACGGTCTGCCGGTCGAGATCCATACGTCGGACCGGGATATTTCCTTTGTTATCGAACGATTGGAGCAAAAAGTGTAGGGTTCGTCTTCCGGCGTTTTACGCTTCCGCTCAAAAGTTTCCTACCCCAGAGCCGGGGGTGTAGGCGGTACTCCGCCGTAGCCCCCGGATGGTTTGTGTTCCGGACGATGTGAAACCTTGGCATATATTTTTCGAACGAAATCCTTACGCTCTTCGCTCTATACTCTACACCCTACACTCTACACTCACCATGTTGACGCAACAAGAACTCGACGGCGTGATCGCGTTTCACGGACATTCTTGCCCCGGTTTGGCGTTTGGAATCCGCGCCGCGGACTGGGCGCTCCAGGAATTCGGTCGCGCCGAAGACGAGGAAATCGTCGCGGTCGTCGAAAGCGATATGTGTGCCGTCGACGCGATCCAATTCCTCATCGGCTGCACGTTCGGTAAGGGAAATCTCGTTTTCCTCGATTACGGCAAAAACGCGTTTTCCTTTTTTCGTCGTAGCGACGGCAAGAACGCCCGTTTGATGTCGCGCGGCGGCCTGTTGCTTGATCTCCGTGAAGAAGAGAAAACGCTACACGAAGACGACAAGGAAGGTCGGGAACGAATTCGCCGCCGAATGATCGACCGGGTCATGCAGGTTGATTTTGAGACGATTTTCTCCGTCGGCCCCGCTCGAATATCAATGCCGGAAAAAGCGAGGATTCACCAAAGTATCCGTTGCGCCCAATGCGACGAGTTGACCATGGAGACTCGGCTCCTTGACGTCGATGGACGCAAACTCTGCGTTCCTTGTCGAAGCAAAGAGGATTGCGCGAGTCATTGAATATCGTTTGACGGCGACTACCGTGTCAACACCGGCAAACCAAGCCGGAAACATCGTCATCGGGCCGTGCCGTAAAGATTGGCGGCGAAGAACGTTCTCGCTCGTTTTCTCCATTTCTTCACGGGAATCAGGCAAGTCAGGAGTTGGGTCGCCAAGCGGGTTCCCTGATCGACACGAGCCATCAACCACGCCGTCTTTCGAACACGATTCGCGATTTCCTTCGGCGTGACGGGACCGAGAAGATGGGCGTAACGTTCCTTGTTTTCGACCAGATATTCCGGGTACGTTTCATCAAGTTCGACACCGAGCAGTCGATGACAGGCGAAATCTTTCCGCATCCGTTTTTCGATGTTGCGCAAATCGGTGTATGCCGGAAAATTGTGTTCTTCGTGCGCATAGGAACGAAGTTTTTCCCGTACCCGTTCGAGACCACCAAGGAACGTAAAATGCCAGCCGCCGTCGGTAATCGGCACCGCGTCCTTGAACATCCGGATTTTCGTCGCGGTCGTTCCCTGGTTGATCGACTCGATGCAGCAGGAACCGTAATTGTCGAGATCGTCGAGCGAATGCAGGAAATCCCGGTAGGGGAGCATCTTGGTTCCCCGCCAAACCGGGCGCCGGACGCAAAGATGGTTGACGTAATAATAATGCATTAACTGTTCGAAAACGTGTATTCCCGGGGCGTCCCGATGTTCGACGATCTTTTTCGGATTCGGAATCTCGTCGAGATCGGAAATCAGGACCATGTCGTCTTCGGAACATTTCCTCAGGCCGCGTTCGATGCGATTCCGTTGATGGTTTTCGTTCGTCCAAGCCGTTTCGTAGGGCGGATAGTCGTCGACGACGACGTGTTCGATCTTGTGCAGAAACTTTTCGAAACGAGAACGATTCTCCTCGAAAAACAGCCGTTTGGGCTGGTTGTTGAACGTTTTCGTCGCTTCGACGAGGACGAACCGGTCGACGACGTCGTTCAGGACGTTGAGGCGGATCTCAAGGAGTTCCAGTTCATTGAAAAACGAAAAGCAATCGAAAATCATGGTCGGAGACAAAAAATCAGGCGACGTTTCTTTTTTCGCCGGCAGTCGACGATTCGCGAAGTTCCGCTTCGAGAGCGGAGCGTTCCCGAACCAGTCCGGCGACTTGTTTTCGTAACGAATCACGTCCGCGGAGGACGTCTTTGGCGATGAGCGATACAATCGACAATCGTAATCGATTCAACAACGGCTTCACTAATTGAACGTAAAAACGCCCCAAGGAAGAGAGGAACAATTCCGAAGCGGTTTGCGAATTGACGCTTTTTTCGAGTTTGAGAAAAAAGGAGCGAACTTTCGGCTTGATTTCTCCGGAGTTCCGAATGAAATCCCATTCGTCCGCCGCCAGCGTTTCGAGGATGCGTTTTCTCGTTTCGATTCGAGCCGACGGATTGATTCGGCGATAATAGGAACGGAGGAGTCCGAGCCATTCGGCGAGAAAATACGAACGGATATTCGGATACGCGCCGCAGCCGATCATCGCGAGCTTCGCTTCCTCGTAGGCGCGGACGCCGTCGGGGAGCGATCGTTTCACGGGCCGGACCACGGAACCGGATCGAATCCTGTAATGGTACAGAATTTCAGGGAGGAACGAAATTTTCCGGGCGAGAACCATCGGTTTCCAGTTCATGCCGTTGTCGTCGAAGAACGCGTTTTCGGGAAAGCGAATGTCGTTTTCGATCAGGAAATCCGAGCGGATGATTTTACACCACGGCATCAGGTATTTCGTGAAGAGACCCGCGTGAATTTTCATATCCAATTTATCCGTCGGCGACGTCGAAACGATCGACGCGAGCGGCGTCGTGTCCATCGGATTCGTAACATCCGTTTCGGGAAAATGATCGTACGAAAAGACGACGATTTCCGATTCCGTTTCTTCCGCTTGCCGGAACGCCTTCTCGCAGAGCGTCGGATCAAGGACATCGTCGGCGTCGGCGAAGAGCGCGTATTTTCCTTCGATCAAGGACAGCGCGAAATTTCTCGTTGCGCCGGGCCCGCCACCATGCTTTTTTCGAAGGACGGTGATTCGCGAATCCTTCCGCGCGTATTCGTCGAGAATTTCACAAGACCGATCCGTCGATCCGTCATCCACGCAGAGAATCTGGAGGTCCGACAGCGTTTGCGTCAAGAGGGAATCCAGGCATTCGGCGAGATATTTCTCGACATTGTAAACGGGAATCACAAGGGAGATTTTCACGGAACAAACGAAGTGAACATGGTTTAATTTAAGCGGCTTTTTTACTGTGAGACGTCGAACATCGCCCGGATGCGGCGGAGTCGGACCGATCGTTCGTGATTTCCCTGGAAATCAACGTGATTCCGCAGAGACGAAGGAATCTCTTCTTGCGATTCCAACGAATGTCGCACAAAAACCGACCGGTCCATTTCAACGTCGCCCTGAGCCACAACATCGGATATTTGAGGAAAACGTCTTTGTAGAACGGGGTCGCACGAAGGTATTTCCAATAATCGGCCTTCCGATAATGCCGTGAGAACGGGAGCCAAGGGCGGGGAGAACCGGCGCCGACGTAATGGATGATCGCCGGATCGTTCATCGCTTCCGATATTTCCGTTTCGGAATAGCAATGATTGATACCCATCGAGTCATAAAGGCTGAATTTGTCCGGACTAAGAACCTGATTCCATGCCAGGGGCTTCCAAACGACCTCTCCTCGAAACAATTCGTTGAGCAGGTCCTGGTCCGGGAGCTTCAAGACATCCCTCAATTCGAATCCGCGTTTCAGAAGGCGTTCTTCCATTCCGTCATCCCGGTATTTATCGAGATTGAAAAGGATCATCCCGGAGTTGAAGTAATACTTCCCGATATCGAGATGCGAATATTCTTCCGAGCGTCCGTCTCCCTCGGCGACGACGGCGGCATATCGATCGCGCAGCTCCGTCTCGTAAAGAGGCTTCAAGCTTTTCTTCACGATCATGTCGCAGTCGAGGTAGAGAATTTTATGCAAATATTCCGGCAGCAGGCGGTTGATACTGATACGATAATAAGCGGTATAGCCGCCTCCCCATTTCGGGAGACCTTGGAATTGATCGTCGTTCATTTCGATGAATTCCATTTCGAACCCCCATCGTTCACGCATCTTCCGGAAAAACCCTTTATTTCGTTCGGAAATTCTGTCCGAGAGGATGTAAAAGGCAAGTCGATCATCGTCGGCTTTGTTTTCCATGATCGACGCGACCAGGGCCGCGGCATGCGGTGCGTAGTTGTCGTCCGTTGCCAGGCAAATATTGATCATCATACGACACGCTCCTTTCCGTCCGCCTTGGGGACATAGGCGTACATTTTCTTGTATTGTTCGACGATTCGATAGTTCGGATTGGCGTCGAGGATGATTTCTCGGAGGACGCATGGGTCGTCCGGTAAGTGATAGGTGCAAATCGAAAGTTTCGGCGCAAAGGTTCGAAGGACGTTTTTCGCTCCCCGCAACATGTTTCGTTCGGCTCCTTCGATGTCCGCCTTGATGAAATCGACCTTTGTCATCTCCCGTCGTTCGACGAAATCGTCGAGAGTGATCGCATCGACTTCGACGTGCTTTTTGTTTTCGTCACGGAGTCGCTCCACGCCCGTCGAGGCTCCGATGTTTTCTTCGTTGATGTCGAACGTTAATTTCCCGTTTTCGTCCCAAACGGCATACGGACAAATCATGATTTGTCCCGGATACAAGGAGGCCGTGCCGGAGAGATAATCGTCGATCACGGACGGGATCGCCTCGAAGGCGTACGCATGGCATCCGGCATGGGCGGCGACCGCCGAAAACAATCCCATGTTGGCGCCGCAGTCGATCACAACGTCTCCTGACGCGAGGCAGACGTTCTCCCCGATTTCGTAAGGCCCCTCGATATCGAAATCGGTCGGTATCCGGTCCAGATACAAGTCGTAAATCGTTTCGTAGATGTCGTCGAAGTTTTTTATTTTGCTTCGCAGAAGGGACGGCAGGACGACGTCGTTCATTTCGTGCGAATAAATTTGCGTTTTCCCTTTTCCTTCCGGTGGTCCCGGTAATCGCATGCCGCAAATCGTGACGCCGGCGTCCGGAGAACGGTGGTATTCGGCATCGAGATCGAATCCGCCGAGCTGGGCCACCAGGCCGGGAATTCCCCATTCGCTCTTCGGCATCGTCGGAGTCCGGATCCCGAAAGTTTTCAATAAATCGTTTCCGAAAAAGCGTCTTCGTTGCAGGTAATTCAACTCGTCGCGGACATAACGTCCAAAATCGGTGAAGTAACTTTTTTCGATGAAATACTTGTTTTGAAGGGCCGTCAGCCGTCGGACCCGTTCGCCGTGGGGACCGGCAAGTCGACGAATCAATTTTTCCATGAAACTCATCGTATCAATCCGTTGGTTCGGTTTCCCGGAGGATGAAATGTTCCGGCAGGTCGTCAGGCCGTACGCTTGGCGTCGGATTGGTTCAATTTATTGTACAGTGTTTTGAGGCTGATCCCGAGTTCCTCGGCGGCTTTCACCTTGTTGCCTTCGTGACGGGCCAAGGCCGTGAGAATCGCTTTCATCTCCAGGTCGCGGAGCGTCGTCGACTCCTCGGGAAGCGTCGGATCGAAGGACATCAGGTCGGCGACCGAACCGACGGCCGACAGCGAGGCCGAAGAGTCCGAAGCCTTGCTCACGATGGGACGATTCGGCTTCTTCTCCTTGATCCGCTCCGGATTCGGGACCGTTTCGAATTTTTCGTTACGAGGTCGAACCGTTTGCGGCAACGCGTCCACGCCGATCGGCGGCTTATCGGACAAAATCAACGCGTGTTCGATCGTATTGGCCAACTGCCGGACGTTTCCGGGCCAATCGTATTGTTCGAGCAGTCGAAGAGCGTCCGGCGTGAACAGGGTTGCGCCGGCCTTGAGTTCGCGTCCTTTGGGAAAACGCTTCGCCAAATGGTCGATCAGTTCGGGCAAATCCTTCAAACGGTCGCGGAGCGGCGGCAGATGGATTTCGAACGTATTGATCCGGAACCAAAGATCTTCGCGGAAATCGCCGCTTCGAACCATCGACTCGAGATTCCGTAACGTTGCGCAAACGACGCGAACGTCGCAGGTCGTCGACGTGTTCTCGCCGATCCGCCGCACTTCGCCGCTTTCCAGGAACCGCAACAATTTCGCTTGAACGCCCTTGGGCAGTTCGCCGATTTCGTCCAGAAACAGCGTGCCGCCGTTCGCGACTTCCAACAGGCCGGCCCGATTGGCGTCGGCTCCCGTAAAACTTCCTTTGCGATGTCCGAACAGTTCGCTCTCGATCAGGTTTTCCGGCAGCGCGCCGCAGTTGATCGCGACGAAGGTTTTTTCGCGACGAGAACTCCTGTCATGCACGGCCCGGGCGGCGAGTTCCTTGCCGGTTCCCGTTTCGCCGAGAATCACGACGGTCGACTCCGTTTGCGCGATTTTGTCGATCAGTCGCTGAACCTGCTGCATTGCCGGGGAATCGCCGATCAACCGGCGTTCGCCTTCGATTCGACGGAGTTGATTCTTCATCGCGAGATTCGATTTTTTCAGTTCCCGTTTTTCCGCGATACGTCGCAACAACAATTCGAGGTCGACGATTTTGTACGGTTTGGTCAGGTAGTCCGAGACTCCTTTTCGGATCGCCGTGACGGCGGTTTCGAACGATCCTTTTCCGGTCAGAATCACGGTGTCGGCGTCCGGGTTCAGTTCCCGGGCGTGTTCGATGACCTCAAGACCGCTCGCGCCCGGCATGTCAAGGTCGACGATCAGGACGTCGAAGGCTTCCTTTTTCATCCGTTCGATCGCCGCGAGACCGTCTCCGCAGATCGTCACGGAATTTCCGAGACGTTTCAATTCCGCTTCCATTACTTCGCGAATCGTCTTCTCGTCGTCGGCAAATAATAATCTCATGGGAGGATCGTGGTTCGTGTCTTCTCGAAAGTCAGCGCGTCGGGGACCGGCACGGCTAGGCGACGTTTCTTTTCGTCAATCGTTTTCGTTTCAGCGGCGGTTCGAAAACCAACGTTTCCGAAACGAGTTCCTCTTCGACTTCCTCGGCGGCGAGGTAGACCGTCAGGGGACGGACGTCCTCGAACGTCGGAAAGGCCAGCAACTGCTGATCGTGCCTCTCGACCGTTGTTGGCGGGGCGAGCGCGTCGGAAACCGACGCGGCTAATGGGACGGTTGATCGGCGTCTCCAGGTCCACCAGGTCAGGGCGGCGGGCAGCATGACCAGCGACGTAAACATGCAGGCGCTCACACCGATCACCAGTACACGGCCCAAGCTCTGTAAACCGCGATGTGAGGCGATCATCATGCTGCCGAATCCGATGATCGTCGTCAACGTCGTGATCAAAATCGACGTCGGCGTCGACGGTCCGAGTTGGAATCGGCCTTTCTGTTTCCGATATTCGTGGATGATATGCACGCCGTCGTCGATTCCGATTCCGAGGATCAGCGGCAAGACGATCATGTTCGCCGGATTCAACGGAATGTCGAGCCAACCGAGGATTCCGAACATCGCGCCAAGACCGGCCAGCATCGGAAGCAAGCTCAGGATCACGTCCTTCAAATTACGGAAATCGACAAACAGAAAAGCGACGACCGCGAAGAACGCATAGAGGCCGGCCGTCTTGAACCCCCGGAGCATCTGGAGCGACGCCTCATAGGTTTGCAGCGGACTACCGGTCGCCTTCGGATCAATGCTCCGGACCGCGGAGACGTATTTTTCCATCTCGGCCATATCCCAGATATTTGCCGTGGAATAGATCCGCATCAGATGTTTGCCCCCTTTGCCGACGAACCGTTCGACCAACGAGTCCGGCAAATCGTGCAGCGTCGGCGGTTCGACGACGGCCATTGACTTGAGCGTCCGCAACCGCGTCAACAGGTCTCCAGCGACGGCGCTCTGGTATTGCGTCGTTCGCGGAAGATATTCGCTTCGACTCATTCGACGCAGATTTTCACGGACTTCACCGAGGCGGCGTGGAATATCCTGCAACTGTTCTGAAAGATTTCCCACGGACGGCGGCAGGGGCTGACCGGCAAGTTGCTGGCCCATGATTCGAACCGGGCTCATCGGATCGAAAAACATTTCCTGCAAACGCTGGATCGCCGTTCCGACTCGATCCGGTTCGGAGACGCCGATTTCCGGCGGCCGCTCCGGAAGTCCTTCCAATCGCTTGGCCAACGACTCGATGATCGGAATTTTTTCCTTGTCCGGACCGGGAAACCACGAAACGATTTCCTCGACCGTCAGTTCGGGGTATTTTTCCGCAAACTCTTTTTTTCGGGCGAGAAGTTCTTCCCGGGTATCGGCGATCGACAGGGCGTACCAGACGTTCTTGCCGCCCTTGTCGACTTCCATGTCGAGCAGTTTTCGCTCGAGTTCGACGCTCTCGACGCCTTCCGGCTGCAGGTTGAGCAGATTGTGATCGTACCAGAGCTTCGGAATGCCGACAAACAGAAACAGGATTCCAGCCGTCGTGATGACGAACGTTGTTGCGGGATAGCGGACCGTCGGAAACAACGGCTTCCGAATGTCGATCGGTTGCGGCAAGACTTGGCTTGGACGATGAGCGTCGAAAAGCTGGATCAACGCCGGGAGCAACACGAAGGTTCCGAGGACGCAAAAGATGATTCCGCCGCCGGAAATGATTCCAAGTTCCGCGATTCCCGTAAATTCCGCGAACGCCGCCATGTAAAACGCAATTGATGTCGTTAGAGCCCCCGTCATGATTCCGGGCCCGACGTCACCGGCTGCTTGGACAAGCGCCTCCTCACTGGAACGGACCGTTTTACGGATTTCCAAATATCGGGCAACGTAATGAACGCTGAAGTCGGTTCCGAGACCAATCAGCATTGCGCCGAATGAGATACTCAGGATGTTCAAATGTCCGACCGCCAAGGTGATGTATCCCATTGTCCAAGCGAAAGCAATCAACAGGACGAACATCGCGAGCATCGGATGTCGTAAACTGCCGAAACCCGCGATAAAAACGACTCCGACACCGAACAAGGCGAGAATAGTCGCCTTGTTCATGGCGTCGTTACTGAGTTGCATCTCGTCGTTTTCGATGATCGGCATACCGGTCAGGCCGATGTTCGTGTCGGGATTTTTTTCTTTCGTCTCGAAAACCAACGCTCGGAGTTTGGCGATCGCCTCATTTCCTTGGGCGAAAGCCGTTTTGTCGATCTTGGCGAGTTTCAGCAGCACGAAACCGATCACACCGTTCTTCGTCGGAAACAGAAAATATGACGTATTATTCTGACTGCATGCGGCGACGACATCCGGCATCTGAGCAATCCCTTGCATCTGTATTTGGGGCCAAGGGGAGCCGTATGACGGACTCGGAGCGTAGGCCTTCGACAGACTGAGCGAGAATTGATCGAGTTCATGCAGTGTTCGAATCATGGACTCAGGGTCTCGGACGTTTTGCAGGCGATACGCCAAACCGTCGAGCATTGTTCCGACACCGAGCTGGTTCCAGTTTCCGGCTGTAATCTGCACTGACTCCGCCGCGAACTGATCGATCACGGCCAGTTCCTTTGCGGGAACATAATGGAGTCCCTTGCATCTGATCCGTGACAGATCGACACCGTGTAATACGCCTTGAAAGAGAGTCGGATGGGCCGCGACTTTTTTCGCCAGTTCGTCAAGTACCGGGATGACCTCGACGTTGCCTTTTCCTTCGACGACAAGAATGACTTCGTCGCTTTCACCGAACTCTTCGATATATTCGAGCCAGAGTCGGTTGAAACTGCTGTTCGGATTGATCAGGTCGAGGCGGCTCATTTTGAAGCCGAGATGCTCGACGGAGAGGTACACGCTGAATGCCGCCAGCGCCATCGACAGCACCAGCACGCGAATCGGATTTCGCACGCAGAGCCGAACCAATGCGATCAGCGGTTGAGCGAGGAGCGACGATTCCTTCGTCGTTTCGTTCGGAGTCCGTTCCATTCAAATCAGTGGGCGAAAGCCCCGGAAATACAATTGAAGCAAAACCTCACGGTGCAGAATTCTACCAAATATCACAGTGATAACCAAGAGCGGTTTTTGTAAAATTTACCCGATCACGAATTGCCGCTCTTGCCCAAACAGCCCGGTTTTGCGTAAGCCGTTTCCGAGCCGAGGAGATAAAGTTTTTTTTGGTGAAGGCGGTTAAAACTACGTGAAGAGATCTTAATTGTACTGTCCTAGTACAAAGTTAAGAAAAGAATGTTCGCGGTGTGATAACAGCCGGAATGGAGGCGTACTCGCCGTAAGGCTTTCGCCAGAAAGTTTCATACCAAAAACGGAGAGGTGAGAGGGTGAAAGAGTGAGAGGGTGAAAGAGTGAGAGGGTGAAAGAGTGAGAGGGTGAAAGAGTGAGAGGGTGAAAGAGTGATAAAACGTATCTTGCATTTTCCCTTTCACTCTCTCACCCTTTCACTCTTTCACTCAAAAGTTGGCGGTTTATTTTCTGGCGAGAGCCTTATTCGACCATTCCGTCAAATCCGACCATCGTGAACACTTTTTTCAATTCGGGCGCGACATTGACGATACGGAAACGATTCTTTCCAAGCGTTTTCAATGCGCTCAAACAGATTCTCAAAAAAGCCGACGCCAAATAGTCCACGTCGCTCAAGTTGAAAAGGACGGTTCCCGTTTGGCTGCGGATCTTTTCATTGAGCGATTGTTCGTATTTTTTGCAGAAATCCGTACTCAAGCTTCCGGAAAAAGCGCATTCCAACGAACCGTCCTGTTCAAGATATCGCAATTGATCCATGATGGGTTTCCCTAACTGTTTTTGAAGTAGTCTGTTAAAATGTCGCTAAGCGTCAATGATTCATCGAGGAATTTCGCCTGCTCGAATTCCAAAAACAGGCGATTGTCCCGTCGCCGGGCGACACGCTGGATGTTGATCAAATGCTTGGCCGTGACGTTGTCCGTGGTTGCGTTTTTGCCGCCGGTTCCGCAACCCAGCGTGAACGAAGGACGCAGCATGTTGAAGATTCCGCCCACGCCGCCTTGCGACGAAGGCGTATTGACGACGATTCGACCGGCGTTCATCAGCGACGAAAATCGCAGGATCACGTCTTCGTCGTTCGCGAAAACGCTGGCCGAATGACCGACGCCGCCGAAGTAATTCAAATCGATGCAGCGATTGATCGCGTCATGAAAAGTATCCACGCAGTAAAACGCGAGGATTGGGGCAAGAATTTCATGGGAAAGCGGCGAATCCTTTCCCACGTGATCGACTTCCGCCGCCAGAACGGTCGTATCTTCCGGGACGCGGACGCTCGCCAGCGTCGCGATGTGAAACGCGGATTTGCCGACGATGTCCGGATTCATCGAACCACGTTCCTTGTCGAAGACGACTTTCGTGACGAGTTCCGTTTCCGACGCATTCAGCAAATAGGCTTTCTGCTTTTTGAACGCGTCGATCACTTGGGATTTGATCGCTTTTTCAAACACCACGGCTTGTTCGCTCGCGCAAACAGTGCCGTAATCGAATGTTTTCGAGGCGATGATCTGGCTTGCCGCGAAATCGGGGTCGGCCGACTTATCGATGAAGACCGGCACGTTTCCCGCTCCGACACCGAGCGCCGGCGTTCCGGAGCTGTACGCGGATTTGACCAGGCTCGTTCCGCCCGTTGCCAGGATCAAGGCGATGTCCGGATGCGTCATCAGGGCCTTGGTCGCTTCCCGGGAAGGGGAGTCGACCCATTGAATGCAATGTTCGGGGGCACCGGCATCCAAGGCGGCCTCGTACAGGATTTTCGCGGCGGCGATGCTGGAATTCCGAGCCTTGCGAGCCGGGCTGATAATAATCGGATTTCGCGATTTCAGGCAGATGAGGATTTTGAACAGAACCGTGGAAGTCGGGTTCGTTACGGGAATCACCGCGAAAATGGGCCCCATCGGATGGGCGATTTCCGTGATCCCGGTCACGCGATCGACGCTGATGACGCCGACCGTTTTATCGTCCTTGATATCCTGATAAAGCAGGTGGGTCGCAAGGACGTTTTTGAGAACTTTGTCCTGCCATTTGCCGATACCGGTTTCTTCGTTCGCCATTTTGGCGAGTTGGACGCGGTTGTCGAATCCCGCCGTAGCACAGGCCTTGACGATTCGGTCGACTTGCTCTTGCGTGTACTGGCTGAACTCCGCGGCGGTCACCTTGGCTTGTAAAACGATTTCGTTCACTTCTTCGACGATTTCGACGGAATCCACGGCAGTCGGGTCGGACACGATTCTCTCCTCGTGGTATGCTGGAAACGGCCAGAAATTACCTTTTTCGCTTTCGCCCGCAAAGGAGCCCCAAGTGGAGCGGTACTCCGCGTAACTTGGGGGTTGGAGCGGTAAAAAACAAGCAATTTGTTCCCGTTTTCAGTATAATATGGTAAAAGGGCACATTCCTCGCTGACACGTCGGGCTCTGAAACCTGCCTGCTCATTTTGTCGGAAGGGTATTTTATACCGTGGCGACGGTTTCTTCAAGCAGGCATGAGAAAATGGCAGGAGGATTGCACAGCCGTTTTTTTGGTAGTCGGAAGCGGAGGGTACTCCCGCAGCGCCCGGTTGATCCCGCCAATTGACACGATGAACCGGGCGCTGCGCCAGAGTACCGGCTTCGCTTCCGGCTACCATGCGGACGTTGCAATTCTCGTGCGAAAGCTACGTGGCCTCTTGAGAAAAAACGCTCGATTTTATAAACTTGAGACGGATCCCGTTCTACTCGCTACACAATGATAATCCAGTCCACATAAAGGAGAGCCCATGTATTACTCGACAACTTACCCGTCGCCCGTCGGTCGACTTACCTTGGCGAGCGACGGCACAAATCTGGTCGGTCTCTGGATGGAAGGCCAAAAGTATTTCGGCGACACCGTTTCGGAAAAAATGATACAAAAAACAAGCGTGCCGGTGTTCAAAGACGCAAAACATTGGCTGAACGGGTATTTCCGGGGCAAACGACCGGCAATTACCGATTTGCCTTTGGCTCCCAACGGCGGTGATTTTCGCAAAGCCGTTTGGGGTATTTTGTGCGAAATTCCCTACGGCGAAGTCATCACCTATGGCGAAATTGCCGGAAAAATGGCTGTCCGACTGAAGAAAGCGAGCATGTCCAGCCAGGCGGTCGGAGGGGCCGTGGGACACAATCCGATTTCCATTATTATTCCGTGTCATCGCGTGGTCGGAGCGAACGGCAGCCTGACCGGTTTTGCCGGAGGAATCAGCACGAAAATCCAGTTGCTCGAATGGGAAGGCGTCGACATGACCCGCTTGTTTGTCCCCAAAAAGAGTACCGCAAGGAAATAATCGATCAACAAACAGGGAACTGGGGGCTGTGCCCCCCGGAGTGTTGAGTTCGAACGTTGTACTCTACGGTATGAGGACGAATTTACGGTTTATTTTTGAGCCTGAAGCAAGAAAGTTGTCGTTTCTGTCTCTTCGGCCTGAAAGGCCATCGCATCACAGCCCAGGGCAAGGCGTATTCGCCGTCGCCCTGGGATACTGGTCGCTCACCAACCGCCGCCCTGTAAGGGCCGTGCAACACCGGTATTGCACTGCCCTTACAGGGCGATCATTTCTTGGGACGTTGGCAACCCAGGGCGACGCCTTCGGCTCTGCCCTGGGCTGTGATGCAATGCCCCTCCGGGGCGAAATCGACAGAAGATCAACTTTTTCGCTACTACCCTGCCAAGCCTAAAATTGCTTTTAGCCACGGAAGACACGGAAGGAACACGGAAGGAACACGGAAGGAGATTATGCAAGGAATTTCTCCGTGATTTTCCGTGTCTTCCGTGGCAAAATATTGATAAAATATGCTTTGGCGTTGTACTACTCTCTCTTATTTTTCGACCGTCAGCTCGTTCCAATCGACCGGTTTTCCTTCGAGCCAATCGATGATCGGCTTGGCGTCCGGCTTCACCTTCGGCGGGACGACGGCAACGAGTTTTCCCTTTTCGTCGAACAGGAATTTCTGGAAGTTCCACGTCACCGGAGCGTCGACGACGCCGTTCTCTTTCTTTTCGGTGAGATATTCGTACAGCGGATGCATGGTCTCCCCTTTGACGGAAATTTTTTCCATCAACGGAAAAGTCACCCTGAATCGTGTCGAGCAAAACTCGGCGATTTCCGCGTTCGTTCCCGGCTCCTGCGCCTTGAAATCGTTCGCTGGAAAACCGACGATCACGAACTTGCCGTCGGCCCCGTACTTGGCGTAAAGAGCTTGCAACTGCTCGTATTGCGGCGTCAGACCGCATTTCGAGGCGACGTTCACGATCATGATTTTTTTGCCTTCGAGTTTGTCGAACGAAAATTTGTCGCCGACGATATCCTTGACGGTAAAATCATAAAACGACTTTACGGTTGAGTTTGCCGGAAGGGGTTCGAACCGGAAACCCTCGCCGTCGGCTTTGACGGTTCCGACGGACGGAAACGGAAGATGGCTCGCGGCAATCAGCAGTTGCTCGTCCGCCGCCCGTTGGAGCGTCTTGTGCCGGGTTTCGGCGGCTTGTTTCGGATCGTTGTCGTACTGGATACTGATGTCCGGCCTTGCGAACTGTACCGCTCCATTATGCAACAGGTCGGCGACGACAAGCAGCTTCTTGCCGCCGGAAGAAAGAAGGAAACCGGTGTGTCCCGGCGTGTGACCGTGAAGGGGAACGGAAACCAGTTCGGGGAAAAACGCGGCGGTCTTTTCGTCCGGTGTCAGGATTTTCGGTTCGCCGTACAGTTTCACGCACTGTTCGCCATGATTTTTGTTTCGGGCCGATTTCCAGAACGACAATTCAACGGCGTCGATCCAGAGTGTCGCGTTCGGAAAGACTTTTCGTCCGTCCTTGAGCAATCCGCCGACGTGATCGCCGTGTGAATGCGTCAGGAGAATATTCTTCACGTCTTCCGGCTTGATGCCGATGGCTTGCAGGCGTTGGAGCATTTCGCCCCCCTTGCCGGTATCGATCAGCACTATTTCCGTACCCTTTTTAGCGACGAAGACGGCGTAGCCGCTCGGTGCCTTGCCGGTCGGGGAGAGACGTGTCAGAGCGTTCTTGTCGTCGGTGATGAGGAGATCGCTGTTCATCTCATGCGGTGCATCCTGAATGCTGTAAAAGTCGACGTCGCCGACTTTTATGTGGCGGATTCCTTCCTCGGATTCGGCCCGGAGATAGCCCGATGCCGAGAGAATGAACAGCATTGTCGCCGCAAATAGCGTCAATTGAAAATAGTGTTTCATGATCGTTCTCGTTGAAATTCGCGGGGGGGTGAAAAAGTGGTGAATGTGTATGATGTTAGAATCAAATACAACACGAGGCGGCGGCAACCGACGTCGATTGCCGCTCCCTCGCACCGCAGGCGGATGCGGCTAACAAACAGGCAGGCTGAGACGCCATGATCAAAACGATCAACGCACGAGAGATCGAAGACGTTCCAGAAGATTTCCGCCCACCAAACGCGGCATTGAGATCCCGCCCACCTCATATTGAAGTTGCCGGAATGACGGAAAATGTTCATCGATAATCGATTGGCCGATATCGTGAATCGATTTCGCGACATTCGTTTCGCCTTTCGCCAGATGGTACATCGTCAGCAAACTCATCAAGGATGACGCCTCCGTGACATGAAGTCGCTTGGCCTTCAAAAGCTCCATCAAGTACGGAAACGCATCGTCCGGTCGCTTTTCCTGAATCGCTTGTCTTGCCAACGAAATTTTCGCGAAAAAATAATCGGGATACAGACGCACGACCCTCTCGATCAAAGCACGGTAGTCGTCGCGAAGCCCCAGTGCTTCCTTGCACACCGCCATGTTGAACAAGACGGTACGGTCATCCGGTTCGCGGGCATTGATTTTCTCCAACAGTCCGAGGGCTTCCTCCTCTTTGTGCTCGCGAAGCAAAACGAAAGCACGGCTCGATTCCCGTAGTCCCTGTCGTGAAAGTTTTGTTTCGTCTTTGCTCCCTTCATGAGTGATTTCAAACGCGAAAACGTATTGATCGTCCTGTTTTCCCCGGCTCCAGCGGGTCATTCGTCCGGATTCCAAAAAACCATACTTCGACATTTCGTTGACCAGCCCGAACCGACATTCGTCGGAACCGTCCGATCCGGCGACAAATTCACGAAGGGCGGCAACCAGTTCAGGAGAACTGTTTTTGTTGATCGTCATGCGAACCCAATTTCTCGCATGGCTATCCCCGTACCGCAACATGTCGACCGCAGTCGTTTTCAAATACGGCCAGCGACGGAGTGCTTCCGTGTAAAGCGGCAGGATATATCGCTCGGTAATCCGTTCCCGTTCCTCGACGTCCTCCTCTTCGGCAATTTCATGTTCTTGAGCGGCACGTATCAAGTCCGAGAAAAACTTACCGGGAACCCAATGATCGATATCGAAATACCAGGGGCCATTGCGTTCCCCATCCGGACGAAAAATATCTTGAAGGTTTTCCAAGACGATCGGCAGGGCATTCTCGCTTTTCTTCGCCTTTTTCCAAAGCAGGATTGCTTCGCTTTTTTCGCCTCGTATGGCATGGGCCGTCGCCGCGAAATGGGTCATGAGGACACAGGCTTGTCGGTCGATATTCCATTCCTCCGAGGTGTTTTCCACGGCTTCACGGAAGGTTTCGAGAAGAAGTTCTTCATCCCGAACCCATGCTAATGCCTCCATTTGCATCAAATAGTGATCGAGCTTGTTGGGGGAAAGCGGCGTCGATTTTCGAAGTCGTTCGACCAATGGCGGTATATCGTCTCGTCGACCGAGCAGTGCAAGCTGCCGGATTTTGAACGCGAGGGCATAAACGTTGTCCGGATGGTGCTCCAAGGCTTGGTTCAGAGCCCGATCCGCTTGTTCCGCTCCCTGATCCATCAAAATCGCTAAAGCCTTATTGTTATACGCCGAGCGAAAGAACGGAAATCGGGCAATCAAACCGTCGCAAATCCGGATAACAAGATCGAATCGGCGGGATTGAAGATACAACAAGCACCGCTCTTGTTCTCCCTTGAATTCAAGGAGCTGTTCGTCGGAGTAGGACGAAAGATCGTCTCCCATTTCCGTCGCTTCGATTTTGATTTGTTCGGCGATTTTCGGTTCCAACGCAAGGACGTTTTCGATGTTTTTGTCAAGCTCCTCTGCCGGAAAACGCCGCTTCATTTCCTTGGCCGTTCGGACCATTGAAGCGGGCATCTCGTTGTGGTAGCAGGCGTTATGGTAACGGGCATGGGCGTCGTAATCGTTTGGAATAAGTTGAATCAATTTTTCCGTCGCCCAAAAGACGGTGGGGTGGTCGTTGAGGGACTCACAAACTTTCGCGAGCATCTGGAGCGGTTCGGGCCACTTGGGGCGTTTTTCGGCGAACGGAAGAAGGAGGCTCCGAGCGGCTTGAAATTGGCGTCTGCCGAGAAGAGCCTCGGCCAATTCCAACGTGTCATCGTCTTGATGAATTCCGTACCCGTCGGACTCTCGAAACCGGGCCAGATTTTCCCTGCGGCGTTGTTCTTTTTTTCGCTTTTTTCGCTGTTCCAGCTTTTGTTTTGACATGGCGATATCCTTATCAAAAGAGATTGAAGCATGCAAAAGACATTTTACGACAAAACTGGGAGCAGGAACAGATATCGATAAACAAAAAAACGCCCGGCGAAATCCTTCCGAAGAAGAACTTCGCCGGGCATGGTTGGGTTCGTTATACTGCAAACGGTCAGAAACTACCTTTTTTGTTTACGATGGAAAATGAGCCCCGAGTGGAGGCGGTACTCCGCCGGAACTCGGGGGTTGAAGCGGCAAGAAACGAGCAATTTGTTTCCGTTTGCAGTATATACCGTAGCACGGTAAGGCGGCTGCCTTCGGCTCCATCAACGCCGCCTTCCGTTGGTCGGCTCATCGTTGGGCAGTATTTGACTTTACGAAAAAAAGCGAAACGGCAAAACCTTTTCTCAAAATGTCAGTCGGATGCCGTTTCGCAGTATATCTCTTGATTTTTAAGGACGGCGACCACAGGTCGCGGCTTGTTTTCGGAATTTTCAGAGGTTCCCAAGAAGAAACCTCATGAAGACGCGGCTCGACAAGTTACATCATTCCACCGCCACCGCCACCACCGCCACTGAAGCCGCCGCCGCCGCCACCGCCAAACGAATCGGACTGGTCTTCCATGTTGCCGGAAGCGATGCTGTAGGAATAAACGCTTCGAATCGAACTGAACGTCGTCAGCGGCGACATGCGGACATATCGCCGGTCGGCGGAAACAATGGCGTTGCTGGCAAACGGAATACCATCCGGAATTACCGTGACGACCGGACGATAACCGACCGCGCTGGCTCCGTAGATGGGATACATGCCACGAGGCAACGAAGAAGAGCGACCACCGAAAGGTGTTGGTGCGACCTCCCCCGATCCGCCGCCACCGACAACCTGTGCGAGAACCCCGGCGTCAGCAAGCCGTTCCAACGCTGCATTACGATTCAGCAGTTTTTGGGCCGTAGACTGACGAACTTCGGCAACGCATAGTTGGCCTTCGGTCAAGGATTCCGTACGTCGACCGCTTTCCAAATCGAAGAGAACGGCGACACCATCGGAATTCATTGAAAACGCCGTACCTTCACGGGGGTCTTCTCCCGGGACGACTCCGGTTTCGACGGAAATTTTGACCGAATTACCGGTTAATTCCCCCCAGTTTTTTTGTACGACCACGGCGTATTTTCCGTTGAAGGCTTTCGAACAGACATAGGAAAGTCGATTAACGACGGAATTTCCCACCGCTTTGACATCGGGAGTCTTGAGCAAGCCACCGGACTGTGTCCGTGGATTGACAAACCAGCAATAGGAATCTGTCGGCTCTTTGACCGAAATATCGATTCCGGCGGAACCGGTCCATTCGACCGTGACGACACAGTCCCGAGTTCGCGCGTCTTTGATTTCGTTGGCAAGGATCTCCGCCTGTTCGGACCGTCCAGCTTTTTTCAACCTCATTTCAAGGAGCATCAACGAATCGAGTGCTGTTTCGGTCATCTTGCGTCCTTCCAGTCCGTCCCATTCTTGGGAGAGAATCGCCAAAGCGATCCAACGGAGTGGTTCGGAATCCTTCGATTCTTCGTCTATCTCCTGAGCCAACCGAAGGGCGGCAGCATGGAATTCCTGCATCGGAGCGAGAATCTCCAACGCTTGCTTGTACATGATGAATCCTCGTTGCTTCAATCCGACGCCTCGCAAGAACAAACCGAGGTTCATCATATCGACCGGATTATCGCAAAAGTCCGCTGCCGAGAGAACGGCCCGTTCGATGTCCTTCGGGGGAGCACCGATTTTGAAAAGCGAAAGGGCGAGGGCTTCGTACATCCAGCCTTGGACGGCGTCGTGCAGAATCGCCGTTTCAATCAACGCGATGACGTTCTTTTCCGCCGTTTGTTCGCCATTTTTTTCCGTCTTCATCGTTTCCATCAGCTGACGAACCGTTTCGTGAATCAAATCGGCATCGACCTTGCCTTCGTTCTTGGTGAAATAGGTATCCCAGTAGGCATGAACCTCGTTGGCGGCAAGCGATTCCTTGACGAGGAGTTTGGCCTGCGCAGGAAGATCTCTTTCGCTCGGCACGGAGAACATTCCTCCGCCGCTGAAACCGTTGGCGGGCTTGGTATTCGTCAGCGACGGGATATTGAACATACCGCCGCCCATTCCCCCACCCATTCCGCCGCCCATTCCACCACCCATACCGCCGCCCATTCCACCACCCATTCCGCCACCATTCATCATTCCGCTCATTCCACCGCTCATTCCACCGCCCATTCCGCCACCGGAGATCGGAGTCGTTGGGACAACGAGGTCGCCGACAGGATAAACCTTAATCGAAAGGTTATTCTTCGCTTCATCGACCGAGGTGATGAGGAGCATTTCGTCACGGACACAGTAGGTCAGGTCCTGATCGCTGAGGATCCGTCGCAGGGCGCTACGGAGCTTGATTCCGTGAACGGTGAAAGGAGCTTTGACAACCGGCGAAGTTCGTGTAATACCGAGGGCTCCGGCGCCTTTCTGATCGATATCAATATTGATGCCGGGATTCTTATCCTTGATGATCGAGAACAGTCGCTCGAAATCATCGTTCTCGTCAAGTTCCAGATCGATATTCTTTTCGAGGGCCTTGCTGATTTTCTTTTCGGCAGGTCCGGACTGCGAGAGATCGGCCGGGGCGTAGCGCTCTTTCCGTCGTTCGGAGAGCAGCAGCCAGGTTTCCGGGTCCTGATAAAGGAGCGGCGGCTCATCGGAGATCGGAATGAACGATCGTTCGGCGGACATCAAGGCGTCAACAAAACCGATATGCCTTTTATATCTCAATGCGGCATATTCGTTAATGTAATCAGTCAACTCCGAGGTCCGTTGGGCGACAAAGGGGGCCGTACTATCCGGAATGACTTCCATGGCGATATTCGCCACGGAGGTCGCGACCTTATATTCCTTGGCATTCATCAGAGCGGTAAACCGCTGCATGATCTGTTCGCCTTTGGCTCGGTTTTCGTCGAGCATGTGGATCGTTTCAGCCCGGTCTTTCTTGACCGCTTCGACCGTATTGGCTTGTTGACGACGGAAATCGTCGAGTTTTTTCTGCTCTTCAACCTGTTTCAGCGTGTTTCCAATTCGATCGAGCATTTGATTGCGTTCGTCAGGATCGAGCGCGGTGTTGTCTCGAACGGAAATCAGCGCGAGCTTGAGGTTTTGGATCGCTCCCTCGGGGTCCCGACTTGCCAGACGCGTGGAGTCAATCATCGTTTGCTTGACTTCGTTTTGAACCTTTTGCGTGAGAACGCTTTGTTCTTTGACAACGGCATCAACCATTGTCGGCGCGGCGACCTGTTGTTTTCCTGGGGCGGCGGCTTCCTCGTCGGCGTTTTTATAGACGCCTGGATTTCCCGTTGCCGTGACAGCGTCATGAAGTCGCTGGGCGGTTCCGTTATTCGGATCGACCGACAAGACGTCGTTGATGAAAACCTTCGCCTGTTCCGTTTGTCCGGTTTTAATTGACGACTCGGCTTTGTCCAATTGCTCGTCGATGCTGTTGGCGAAACCGTTTCGGATGGTATCCAAGGACGCCCAACCGACGATCGGCATGGTCGCTCCTTGGTCCTTGGCCGCGATTTCAACAACGGTTCCGAGGAACGCGTTGGCTGCATTGGCCCCTTTTTTTGCGGTCGGAACCAGATTCCAAGCGATTTCGATTTCATTGTCCGCCGTTTCGGCGTTCAATTTGAGCGTAAAAGGAACGAGCTTTTCGGCGGTCGTTTTACCGACGAGAATTGTTTCCCGGTCGCTACGAATCGGCTGAAGATTCCTCGGATAGATTTCCCAACCGGCGGGGAAGGAAACCGAAACTTGCTTCGGCCAGATGACCGTCGCATCGGCCGCTTTGGCAAGCTGCTGTCCGACGGTCAAACTGAAATTCGGAGTGCTGACGGAGGCTTCAGCCCGTTTTTTCAAAATATACGCCGTGAGCGCTTGCCCTTTGAGTCCTTGGGTGATCCCTTCTTTTTCCGCGTTTTCGTCGATAAGATCCGCAGCTGCGTCCAAACCACTTTGGATCGTTGCGTTCATATCGATGAGCGTTCCGCCGGTTCGATTGGCAAGGGCGCCGACCAATCCGAGGTTCGATCGAATACCGACAGCACAGGCCGTAAAAGGAATCTGCTGTTTAACGAAACCCTGGACTCGCGACTCAAAAGTCGCCGGATCGACGGTTTTTGCCATACTGCGACCATCGCCGAGATAAATGACGGCATGTCGCACGTTTCCGACCGAGTGAGCGAACTCGGCCTGACAGGCTTCGAGGCCCTTAGCCATGTCAGTGGCACCAAGCGGCACACGACGTTGGAGTGATTGAAGAGCAGCTTCCAATTCCGTCGAGCCTTTTCGGGCAAACTGAGCGGAGAGCGGTTCCGCTTCGACGTCCATCGCGATAATCTGGACGTTGGCGTTTTTCGGCAAGGCGTCGATCGCCGAACGGAGCGTCGAGATCGTGTCCCGGCGAACCTGACCGACCTGACTGGCCGAGGTGTCGACGAGGAAGACGACGTCAAGTCCGGAATTGGTCGGAACAACCGTTCCATGAAGACCAACCGCGACATAACTCGTTCCGTCGGCGGATGTATATGTTTCGTAACCGACTTGAGGCTCCTCACTCCGCAGACCGCCCGCCCAAAGAACGGCGAAAAGAGCGAGAACGGGAATCGTCGGGAAAAAACTGCTTTTCATTGTTTGCTCTCCAAGAATATTGGCTCTCCAACGGAAACGAAATCATGGACCGCAGTATCAGCGGAACGAACCATTATATACCATACCATCTAAAATCGGAAGATCAATAAAAATCCCTTTGGATTTTCATTTTACCTATTTTACCGGAGGATACAACATGACCTTTCGTCTAGGTCGGCAGGATGTCCCAAAAACTGGATAAAAAAATCCCCATCCGGCAATCTCGCAGCTATGTTTTCTCCGCTGCCTATTCTTCCAGAAATAACGGATATTTTCCTAGAATTCGAACACAGTCTTCGGAACATTCACCGGCTCGGGCAAGTCTCATGTTCAGCGATTCCAGACAAAGTCGGAAAGCGGGTTCGTCTTGCGGCGTCTCCATTTCGAGGTAGAACATCTGCGGATCGTGCTCGAAGGGAGTGTTGTCCGGCGGATCGACCAAACCGGGCCGGGAATGAATTTTCAGCAAATTAATCCCAAAAAACGCCAATTGTCCCAAAATATCGGCGAGCAAACCGACGCGATCGACGGTCGGAATCACCGCGACCATCGTTCGAAGAGATTGTGATTCCGAAAACGGTGATCGGGAATCGTCGTCAACGACGAAAAGGAATTCCGTGTAATTGGTTCGTCCGTACTGCAGGTTGCCGATATCGTCGGCAATGATTTCGAGTTCCGCTTTTTCGAGGGCTTGGCGCCGGGCAATCGCCGCTCCGGCACGCTGTTCGGCAACGATCCGTGTCGCCTCAGACGTACTGAGAACCTCCTGTTTCCGGGATTCCCGAAAGTTTTTCGAAAGGAACGTCGAACACTGGGCCAACGCCTTCGGATGAGAATACACGACGTCCGTCGGTGCTCCCCGCCAGCGACCGAACGCAAAACGAACGGCAACACGCTGCGCCGCCGCGATGGCTCGACGATGCTCCGTGATCAAGTCGAGCGTTTCCTGAATCAGTCCTTCGTAGAGATTGTAATACGGAACGACGGCAACCGTCGACGCGTCGACGCTTTCGATCAATTCTTCCAGCGATCGCTTGGGGACGAGCCGAAACTCGTCTCCAAGTCTTCGATTCAATGCCTTTGCGGCCTGCTCCGTGAACGTTTCCGCCGGTCCAAGATAAAGAAGTTCTCGCATGATAAGAAAAGATGAAGGGTTCCTCGAAAAATCCGGCCCAACGTCGCCGAGACCGAAAATATCTCTTGATTTTTTAGGGACCGGGACCACAGGTCCCGGCTCCCAACTCGTTAGGTCCCGGCTCATTTTCGGAATTTTTCGAGGTTCCCTGGAAGGCCCACCAAAGCAAGGGAATCGCCAACAGACGCAGAATCCAGCCTAGAACAAAGGCAAAGCGGTCGTATTCGGCGGCGGCGAAGAGATATCCTCCCAGCAACGTTGAAACGGCAAGGGCAAGCGTCGACACGGCAAAGTATAACGCGAAATACGATGCTCGATCCGACGACGGAGCAAGATCGAGAATCGTCTTCGAGATGCCGATGTTGACGCCGACCCAGAAAATCCAGAGAATCGCCGCTCCGAGCGGCAACCACCATGTCGTTTGATCGGCTGCGGCATAAAACAAGGAGCCGAACGAAACGATGAACAGGCTCCACGCCATGACGCGAAAATTTCCCCAACGGTCGATCAGGGAACCGGTCCACGGTCCGATGCTCCATTGTCCGATCCGTGTCGTCGTCGTCAAACAAAGAGCCGGAAGCATCGTGATCCCGAGCGTAAACATGCTGAACCGGTGTTGCGTCGCCTGCGTCAAACCGATGCTCAGCTGCACCCAACTTCCGAACAGGACGAACGCCAAAAAACGCCGATTTTCGAGCGGTCGCAGCATTTTCCGCAAACGCTCGACCAAACCGAACGAGGATTTTTTCCAGGAATCGTCCCGAAGAGCGAACAGCGGAACCACCGAGGCGAGAAACAATCCGAGTCCGCAGTACGCCGGTAAAAGATACGCCTCCCAACGAGGAATTCCCTTCGGCATCGATTCGATCATTCCCCAAGCGTACAGACCGGCGCCGAGAAAGCCGATCGTCTGTCCGGCGACCATCCAGGCTTCGCGACGGCCAAAGAATCCGCCGCGAATTCCTTCCGGGACCAAGTCGCCGTACCAGGCAAGCAGCGAGACCGTTCCGAAATACTCGATCAGATGATAAAAGCACCAAAAAACGACGAGCATCGTCAAGACGTGGGGACCGCGAATCATTCCGGGGAGCAGCAACGGAATTCCCGAGAGAACGAGCGGAGCCAGCGTGTAACACGTCATGCAGAAAAACTTGCGGTTGCCGAACCAATCGATGAACGTCGGCGTCAGCAAACGCAAGACTCCGACGATTCTCGGCGCGGCAACGATCCAAGCGATGGTTGCGTTGACCGCCGGCGTCGATTGACCGCCCACGATGTCGCGAATCAGGTACGTAACAAGCGCCGTACTGAACAGTCCGTTACCGATTCCCCAAAGAAACGCGTTGCGGTACGCCGCTCGAAACATCGAAATATCCCCCATTTAATCGGTACTCCGGCGCCGAAATGTTTTGCGCCGGAGTACCGGCTAAATGTTGAATCAGGGTGTTTCTCGGTCCGTGGGAGGGGGGGACGCTTTCAAGTATTCATAGATTTCGAGTTGAGCGTTTCGCTTTTTCTCGCCCTTGGCCCGCTCGCTTGGCGTGTTCGGAGCGACAAAACTGATCCGGCGAGCCTTGACGTTGTCCGCCAACTGAATTTGGAGAATGTCCCAAAGCTGTTTCTGGATCTCCGGATTCTTGATCGGAACCGTGACTTCAAATCGATGATCGAAGTTTCGCTCCATCCAATCCGCCGATCCGATGTAGTATTCCGGTTTCTCGTCGTTACAGAACACGAGAACCCGTGAATGTTCGAGAAAACGGTCCACGATCCGGATCGCGTGGAGGTTGTCGCTGATTCCCGGCAACTCGGGGACCAGCGTACAGATTCCCCGGATAATCAGGTTGACCTTGACGCCGGCCTGACTCGCTTCGTAAAGCCGGTTGACGATTCTTTTGTCGACGAGATTGTTTAACTTGACGATCATCCACGCCGATTTGCCTTTGGTCGCGTTCCGAATCTCCCGCTCAATCCGCTTCATGAAAAAATTCCGCGTGTTGAACGGCGAAACCACGATGTGCTTGAATTCCGGCAGATGATATCGCCGATCGTCGAGAAGATGGAACATTTTGTTGATGTCCGCCGTGATTCCCCGATCGGCCGTCAACAAATGATCGTCGGCGTAAACCCGCGTCGTATTCTCGTTCGGATTTCCGGTTCCGACCGCGGCATAATAAATGTTCTCGTTGTTCTCCTTGCGACGGATCAAAATCAGTTTGGCGTGGACCTTCATGCCGGGAATGCTCGGAATCACCTTGATTCCCTCGTCCTGCATCCGGGCGGCCCAGGAAATGTTCGCTTCCTCGTCGAAGCGAGCCTGGAACTCGACGAACACGATAACCTCTTTACCGTTGCGCGCGGCGTTGATCAGCGCGTTGACGACGTTCGAGTGCTTGGCGGCACGGTAGATCGTCATCTTGATGGCTCGAACCGCCGGATCGATCGACGCTTCCCGCAACAGGTCGATGATGTATTGGAACGGTTGGTACGGATAATGCAGCATGACGTCTTTCTTCTTGATCACGTCAAGCATTCCGACGCCGGAAGGAAAGTCGGAAACTTCATGAGGCGGCAACGATTGGTACATCAACTTCTTCGAGCCGATGTTACGGGGAAAAAAAATCAAGTCCTTCGAATTGTGATACCGACCGCCCTTTTCCAACGAATCGCGTTTTTTGATCCCGAATTTCCTCAAAATACTTGTCAACACCTTACGAGGGATCTCTTCGTCATAAACGAAACGGACCGTTTCGCCGTATTTTCTCAGTTTGATTCCCTCGCTGATCGTTTCGACGAAGCTCTTCGAAATATCGTTGTCGATGTCGAGTTCGGCGTCCCGCGTGAACTTGATCGTGTACGCGTTGTATCCGATGAACCCGAATACGGAAAAGATTTCCGAGAGACAATATCGAATCACGTCGTCGAGAAACATGACGTAATGCTTCTTGTCCTCGCTTGGCGGCAACACGAAAAAACGGGGGAGCAGCCGCGTCGGAATCTCGATCATCGCGAGATTTTCCGCCGCCGGATTGTGTTGATGCGTCAAGTCGATCAGGAGATAGATCGAATTATCGTGCAAATTAGAAAAGTTCTTGAATCGGTCGAGCATGATCGGGAACAAATACTGACGGACCGTTTCCCGAAAATACTGTTGGACGAACTTTCCCTGTTCCGGTGAAAGCTGCGACTCGTCGACGAAGAAAATATTCTCCTTTTCGAGTTCTCCTTTGATCTTATCGAAAATCTCATCGAACTTTTTGCGATGGACGGACGCCTTTTTGTGGATTGCCTGGAGAACTTTCCCCGGATCGAAGTCGAGATCGACGTCTTCGACGTCCTTTTTCAGATTGATCAGGCGTTTATGCAGCGCGACCCGAACCCGGTAGAACTCGTCCATGTTGTTCGAGAAGATACCGAGAAACACGAGCCGTTCCAAAAGCGGAACGGACGGATCGTCCGCTTCGAGCAAGACGCGTTCGTTGAAATTCAACCAACTCAGTTCCCGATTGATCAGGAGCGCCGGTTTTTTCGTTTTGTTGGGCACGGGCAGAGTGTGGAGTGTAAAGTGTAGAGTGTAGAGTGGGGAGTAGAGAAAACAAACTCTACACTCTATACTCTACACTCTACACCCAATCCGTTTCAGTTTGATTTTCCGCGGAAATTCGGTTTAGTGCTTGAAATGTCGCCGTCCGGTGAAAATCATCGGGATGCCGTGTTTGTTGCAGGCTTCGATCACGGCGGCGTCGTTCCGGGAACCGCCGGGCTGAATGATCGCTCGAACACCGACCGCCGCCGCTCGTTCGATGGAATCCGGAAACGGAAAAAAGGCGTCGCTGCCGAGAACGCTGTCGGCGACCCGTTCACCGGCCTTGCGAATTGAAATTTCCACGGAGTCGACCCGGCTCATTTGGCCCGCTCCGGCACCGAGCAACATTTCGTCTTTGCAGAGAACGATCGCGTTCGATTTGACGAACCGAACGATCTCCCAAGCGAAACGCAGATCGCTCATCAACTCCGGAGCCGGTTTCTTTTCCGTGACGACCGACCACTGATCTTCCGGATCACGTTGGACGTCCGCTTCCTGGAGCAGGGTCCCGCCTTCGAGGGGCCGCAGGGTCCAGCGAGACGGTTTGCCTTCAAGGGCTCCGACGTGCAGCAAGCGAACGTTGACTCCCCATTTCGGCTTCGTCGTCAGAATTTTCAACGCCTCCGGCTCAAAGGCCGGAGCAACGATCGCCTCGACGAAGAGTCCCGGCGTCGCAAGAACTTCCGCCGAAGCAGCGTCGACGGGGCGATTGAAACCGATCACGGAGCCGAACGCGCTGAGCGGATCGCCTTCCATGCCCTTACGGAGGGCGTCGACCGTTTGATCGGCAACCGCCGCGCCGCAGGGATTGTTGTGCTTGATCACCGCGACGGAAGGACGCTCAAAAGCTCGAACGATCCCCAACGCCGAATCGAGATCGAGAAGATTGTTATAGGAAAGCTCCTTGCCGTTGAGTTGTCTGGCCGTAAGAACACTGGGACCGCCCGATTTGGCGTCGACGTAGACGGCGGCCTGCTGATGAGGATTCTCACCGTACCGCAACACATTGCTCCGTTGGTATTTGAGCAACAACGAAGTCGGAAACTGATCGCCGTCGAGCTGATCGATGAAATAGCGGGAAATCGCCGTGTCGTATTGGGCGGTCATCGAAAAAGCGTCACGGGCCAGACTCTGACGGAGCTGAAGCGTTGTGCTGCCGGTTTTTTGGATTTGCTCCAGAACGGGCGAATACTGCTCCGATGAGGTAACAACGGTCACGAATTGATGATTTTTCGCCGCCGCTCGAACCATCGTCGGGCCGCCGATGTCGATGTTTTCGATGGCTTCCTCCGGCGTTACGCCTTCTTTTGCGATGGTCGCTTCGAAGGGATAGAGATTGACGACGACAAGTTCGAACGTCGAGATTCCGTTCTCCGCGACGGCGTTCATGTCGCCGAGATCGTCGCGGCGACAGAGAATTCCGCCATGGACCTTCGGATGCAGCGTTTTGAGGCGTCCTCCCATCATTTCAGGAAAACCGGTGTACGTCGCGATATCATGAACGGTAAGCCCTTCTTTTTCAAGATAAGAACGGGTTCCGCCGGTACTGTACAGTTCAACACCGGCGGCAACCAGCCCCTTGGCAAACGCCGAGAGGCCCATTTTATTGCTGACACTGATCAGAGCATGTTTAATTTTGGGGGATTCCATGGAATTGACGCGAGTAAATGGTCGACGGAGAATTAAATGTCCAACCATTTTCCCGTTTTGGGCTCGGATTGTCAAGTCGAGTATCACGAACAGTTCTTTTTCGGGTGTACAAGATTTCCAGCGGCGCTCTCCAACCTCGTCGTTTCGCTCCAAGAAATAAAAGACGACGGGGCAATGAAATAGTCCCGTCGTCCTTTAATTCACCGTCTACGATTCACTATAGCTCCAGACGCCTGGAAGTCTGGGCTTTAGTACATGTCGCCGCCCGGGGGCATCGCCGGACCGGCTTTGTCTTCCTTCGGAATGTCGGCAACCAAGGCGTCCGAGGTCAGCATGAGCGAAGCAACGCTCGCGGCATTTTGAAGGGCGGTTCGCGTGACCTTCGTCGGGTCGATGACACCGGCCTTAACCATGTCTTCGTAAACGTCGGTCAGGGCGTTGTATCCGAACGCGGCTTTTCCTTCGGCGACTTTTTCGCAGACGATTCCGCCGTCTTTTCCGGCGTTCGCGGCGATCTGCGTCAGCGGAGCGCGGCACGCTTTGACGATGATGTTGTATCCGACCATTTCGTCGGTTGCCAAATCCTTCGCCTTCACGGAAGTCGAAGCACGGAGAAGGGCAACGCCGCCGCCGGGGAGAATTCCTTCTTCGACGGCTGCACGAGTCGCGTGCAAGGCGTCTTCGACGCGGGCTTTGCGTTCTTTCATTTCGCTTTCGGTCGCGGCTCCGACGAGGATTTTCGCAACGCCGCCGGAAAGCTTCGCCAAACGTTCTTCGAGTTTTTCCTTATCGTAATCGCTCGACACGTTGGCGATTTCACGACGAAGCTGGTCGATCCGACCTTTGATTTCGTCGTTCTTTCCGCCGCCTTCGATGATCGTCGTGTTGTCCTTGTCGATCACGACTTTCTTCGCAGTACCGAGGTCTTGCAGCGTCATCGATTCCATTTTGCGTCCGAGCGATTCGAAGAGAACTTCGCCGCCGGTCAGGATCCCGATGTCTTCGAGCATCGCCTTGCGACGGTCGCCGTAACCCGGCGCCTTGATCGCGCAGACTTTCATCGTGCCGCGCAGCCGGTTGATCACGAGCGTCGCCAAGGCTTCGCCGTCGACGTCTTCGGCGATGATCAAGAGCGGACGACCGGTGTTGACGACCGCTTCGAGCACCGGAATCATTTCCTTGATGTTCGAAATCTTCTTTTCGCTGAGGAAAACGTACGCGTTTTCGAGAACGCATTCCATTTTGGTCGGATCGGTCACGAAATACGGAGAGAGGTATCCGCGATCGAACTGCATGCCTTCGACCCATTCGACTTCGGTCTTGAGGCTCTTGCCTTCGTCGACCGTGATGACGCCGTCCTTGCCGACTTTTTCCATCGCTTCGGCGAGGAGGTTGCCGATTTCCATGTCGTTGTTCGAGGCGATCGCACCGACTTGCGCGATTTCCTTCTTGCTGTTCTTGACGCTGACCGACATGCTTTTCAGTTTGTCGATGATGTCGGCGACGGCTTTGTCCATGCCGTTCTTGAGGTGCAACGGATTGACGCCGGCGACGACGGCTTTCATGCCTTCGTTGAAAATCGCTTCCGCCATGATGGTCGCCGTGGTGGTTCCGTCTCCGGCGATGTCGCTGGTCTTCGCGGCGACTTCACGGACCATGCGGGCGCCCATGTTTTCGTACGTATCTTCGAGATCGACTTCCTTTGCGACGGTCACGCCGTCCTTCGTGACGAGCGGCGAGCCGAAACTCTTTTGAATGATCACGTTACGGCCTCTCGGTCCGAGCGTGACTTTGACGGCTTTCGCCAATTTCGCAACGCCGCGACGCAACGCTTCGCGAGCTTCCTGATCGAATGCAATCATCTTGGCCATCTGGTTATTCTCCCGTTATTGAGTATGGTTGAGTTTATTGGTGGTTCGAGCGAACAGCGAACAGTGAACAACGAACAGTGGACGCAAGCGTTGTTCCACCTTTTTGTTCATTCGTCTCCCTCCGCTGTTCACTGTTCACTGTTCGTTGTTCGCTGAAACTAGCTAATCACCGCGAGGACGTCGGATTCACGCATGAGGAGGAGTTCGTCGTCGCCGACTTTGAACTCTTCGCCGGCGTACGACAGGAAGATCACCTTGTCCCCTTCTTTGATCTGGAACGTGGTTCGTTTGCCGTTATCGAGAATTTTGCCGTCGCCAATGCTCACGACGGTTCCGCGAGCCGGTTTGTTCTTCGCGGTGTCGGGGAGGTAGAGACCGCCCTTAGTCATTTCTTCAGATTCTTCACGGCGGACGACAACACGGTCGCCGAGCGGTTGAATTTTCATGCCCTTGCCACTGCACTTGCCTTCGCAGCAGGATTCTTTCTTCTTCGTCATGATGCTCCTTTGAGGTGGTAGACCTTTGGATGGTGGTCAAAAACTGGTCGAGCTCCTGCCAAAACGGAGGCTCGAACATGAAGACGCAGAAGTTAATGCAACTTCCGTGCCGTAGCGAAAACCATTGAGTTTCAGAGGACTTGATGTCCCAGAATCGATGGGGCCTGCCAAATTGGCAGCTGTCGAGAGAGCCGTGAGAATGTCGTACGACGCAAAAAACCGGGACCACAGGTCCCGGCTCTTTGTTTTAGTTCGCCTGTCTCAGATCCTTGGCGACGCTGAGCGCCTGGCGGATGAACGGATCGTTCGGCGAACTGGTAATGCTTCGAGTCGCTGGTTGAATTCGACCGTTGATCGGACGACCGACAACGACTTTTTCGCCGGTTTCGACCAAAACGTGTGGCGTGACGCCAACTTCACTAAACGGCAGGCCGTTCGGTGAATAGAACTTTTCCGTCGTCAATCGAAGTCCTCCGGCAAGCGGATTCTTTCGCGTCATCGAGATGATCGCTTGAATGGTTCCCTTACCGAAACTTCGTTTGCCAACCAACACGGCCCGATGATGATCGCGAAGGGCTCCGGCGACGATCTCCGAAGCGCTGGCGCTTTCTTCGTCGATCAGGACAATTAACTGCAATCCATTCCAGGTTCCCTCGGCGGTCGCAACGAACGGCGTTTCCACCTCGCCGCCCCGTTTGCGTGTTCGGAGAATCGTTCCGGAATCGATAAACAAATTGGCGACCTCGACACCGACCTGGAGCAACCCACCAGGATTGTGCCGCATGTCGAGAACCAACGTCTGCATTCCCTGACGATTCAGATCCCAGAGGGCTTTTCGCATCTCTTGACTGGTCTTTGTCTGGAAACCGGTCAGCCGAATATATCCGACGCCCGGTTCAAGAAGATGAACGTCCTCGACGCTCGCGACCTCAATCCGACGACGGACGATTTGGAGATCACGCGGAGCCGTGCCCGATGTCTGAACGGTCAACCGTACAACGCTGTTCTCTTCGCCCTGCAACATGTCGGCGGCCCGGCTCGTATCTTGTCCCTTTGTCGCAATTCCATCCACCGAAATAATTCGATCGCCGTTCAATAGCCCGGCTTCCTTCGCGGGACTTCCGGAAATCACGCGAACGATGATCAACGATTCCCGGTCCGACTTCAATTCGACGCCGAGACCGACGAAATTACCGGAGATCATCGACGACGTCTCGTTCAACTGGTTTGGCGTCAGATACGAGGTATACGGGTCCAACGAGTTCGTGATTCCACAGGAAAACTCGAGGAGCGCGACCGACGGATTCAAACCGATCTGCTGTTGTCCGATCTCCGCCAGACGCAGGATGCCGTTTCGAAGATCGTCGCGATTTCGGATTTCCCAACCGGCAACGGTCTGCCGAACGGTTTCGAGATAGGCGTCGATTTTGTCGTTCGGAACGTGCAAACCGGTCAGGACACGGAATCCCGGATCCGCCAGCGCGATTTCCAGATCCTGAACGCCGTATTGAAACAACTCGTTCCAGTGCGGCAGGTCGACGTATCCCGTTTGGATGTTCGAGATAATTTCCTCGAACAGGGTCAAAACATCGGCGAAACTCGACGACGTAAAGATTTTGAGATAACTTGCGTCGTGCATCCGTCGGTCGATATCATAATGGAACCGAGCACAACGGAAACGCTCCAATAGAGTTGGTTCGCCGTGAAAAGCTCTGAGGGCGCTTTCGTAATGCGTCAGCGTGTCGGCCCAATGTCCTTCCTTTTCGAGTTCGACTCCTCGGTCAAGAACCGCTTTCAGCTCTTCCCGATTGATCGGCGGCGGAAGCGGAACGGCCGACGTTTTCCTGTTTTCCCAGCGAATCGGCGCTCCCGGATCGAAGTTCAACGTCGGAGTTTGCGACCGATGAGTCGTCGACGGCTGCAACGGAATCATTCCTTCGGAAGATCCGAGCGTCTCCGGCGTGAGATTCGGTTTGACAGGCGTCAGCGACGAAACGTTCGGCGTCGTCGGAACCATTCCGCCGTCCCATTGAATTCGTTGCGTGGGACTCGGCAGATCGTTTCGTTGCTTTTCAACGGAAGAAAGGACCGGCGGAATAAACCGAAGACCGTTCTGAGCCAATCCGGATGACGACAAACAGACACCGAACAGAACGCTTGCTGTAACGATCAGCAACCGCCTCGAAAAAGCTGCGTCCGGTTCGTAGGAAAATCGGCTCATGGAAACAAACACGGTTTGGAAAAACTCACGGTCTCCGAACAATTCAAGACGGGATTCGAAGAACCATGAGTTCGTCAGGGGGGAGGGAACGACGAATCATAAAAATTCAGCCAGCGGAATATAGCTCACGAAACGGTCCGAGGCAACATTTTTTCATGAAAAGGAATCGAAAACAATCGTTGCAACCCTTACGCTCCGAACAGCTCCGCCGGGTTGTTTCGATTCGTCCTTTAATACCATCGATTACGCAAAGAAACCGAAACCTGTTCGGGGGCTTTTTTCATGGGGAGACGAAACGTAGAATAAGAATATGTCAGAGCCGCGCCCGTCAGGAA
>JAVBQW010000102.1:0-21036 GCA_031548665.1 Thermoguttaceae bacterium | reverse complement strand
TTCGACAACGCGCAACGATTTTATCGTCCGGAATCGGGTTGGCGTACTTTGCGGGAACGATCAGCTTGGAGCCCTTCTTCGGCAGAAAACCGTCGATCCATTTTTTCGGGATCGATGAAAGCTGGTCCGGCGGTACGAGCGGCGTATGCCATTCGTAACGATTACCGGATTCGTGTAACGACGGCGGAGCGATGACGTATTGATTGCCGACCCGAATGTCGATTCCGGTGGCGATGCCGTTCCAAGGAACTTTCGTCTGGCCGACGATTTTGGCGTCTGGTCGGGCGAAAAAGTAGTGCCAACCGCCGGAACCCGTGACGACTTGGGTGATGCTTGAAATCGCTCCGAGTTTTTCACCGATCCGAGCGAAATCCTGACTGCCGTTTTTGTGTTCGCCGTCGAGAACGGTGTATTCGAATTCGAGGTAGTTGCCGTCCCCCGCCTTCGTCTGCTTGTAGAGCGACTGCGTGATCTCGACGAGGTACTGGCCTTCAGGTAGCACGGTATACTCGACGAGCGGCTTGACCTGGGTGGCGTCGAAACTCAAACGGACCATGATTTGTGTCTCTTAAATGGAACGGTGATATGAATCCGGTCGGTTCCGCGTTGCGTACGTGTGAAGAAACCGAACCGGAACAGGGGGTTGCGTTATCCCTTCTGGCCGTAGAGCGGGAAAAGCTCCTTGTTGTACGGCGGGAAATCGCAGGTCGATTCGTTGTTCAAAAATGCCAGCAGCCCGTATTCGACACGGCGGTAGACGGACCGGCGGGTGTCTTCCTGCCGGTCTCGTTGTCCGGCGATGAATTCACGAAGGCCGCGAATGAGGTTGATGCTCGGATGGTCTCCGTGACCGGACAGCAACATGCTGCAGAATTCCAGGAGCCGCTCGGTCGGAACGGTGTTGTACGCTCGTGCGATCACGCCGAGGACGGTCGGCGTTCCGATCTCCTTCGATTTTCCGAGCATGTCGACGGCCCAATCAACCGCACGAAAATGACGACGGAGCAGTTCGACGACTTCCGATGAACTCAGATGGTTCTGGTTTTTGCAGAAAACACCGGCGATCATCGCCTTGACCGAGTCGCTTCGAATTTCCAGTCGGACGACGTCCAGAGCGGTTCGCCACTTGCCGCCATCAATGGCGAGGTGGTTTTCAAGCGGTTCGTTGACGAAAACGAGCATCGACACGATAATTCCCGTTTCGACAATCGCGAACAGGCGGTGCTGGCCGTCGAGCAACATGCCGTTTTCGGTAAACGCGATCTCCTGGTGGGTCCGTCGCCAACGTCCGTCGCGGATTTGTCGCACGTAATCGGCGACGATGTCGGGTCGCTGCGGCCGGTTGAAATTGTTTTTCGTGAGCCATTCCCGCGCCATGTCGGGCGTGACGTTGACGATGTAGGCGGTGGCGAAAGGTCGGTCGTTGCGGGGCAAATTGAACATAATCGTTACTCCTATTGTTACGGTAGTGAAAATGAAAGGATCAATGGGTTAGTTGGGAAATATTTTTTCAGCTTCGACATGACGCGCTGGACGGTCTTTTTGCCGTCGTCGATTTCCATTTGGGCGAGCAGGTCCAAAACGAGTTTTTCTCGGTAAGACCGTTCGAACAGGTCGAAGAGACAGGCGATGAGCCTCTCCGGGTCGTTGAGCGGGATATTTTGTAACTTAACGGTCTGGATGAACTGGGAATCCTTTTCCGGGATCGGTTGCGAGAGCGGCGGGTAAAGTTCGTCTATTTCCCCATTCATCGTTTCGGCCCTGGCGTTTTTTTTCATCGGTTTTGAGCCGCTTGTATTCCTTGTCGATGGACGTTCCTTTATCGCCCCGCCGGAGTTTTGCCTTCGTTTCTTCGTCGGCATGTTCCGTGATGTATTCGACCTTGCCAAGATTCCCACTGGAAACATTGGCGATTTCGGCAAGCTCCTCGCGGGTCTTTTTACCTTGTGTCAACGTTGGCACGATGTTCCCGTCGGCCAAATCGGTTCGATTTCCCTGCCGCTCTTTAGCTCTGGCGGCAATGACGTCCTTGAGTTTCAGAGCAAGTTCGGCGCGGTAGTAGTCCGTCAGGTTCCGACGATTCTCTTGATGTTTCCACGCCCAAAACTTAGCATCGTCGAGGCTTTCGAGGACAATGTTTTGGGTCCCGAAAGGAATCTGGTGCTTCGTGCAGATTTCGTAGCGGTTATGCCCGTCGACAAGAGTGTCGTTCCAAACAATGAGCGGCGAAAGGCAGCCGTCCTTCAAAATGCTTTCTTCGAGCCCGGCAAACTCTTCGGGAGAAAGCGGCGGCAACAGGTTTTTCAGTTCTTCGTTGATAATGAGGTTTTTCATGGTCGTAATGGAGTAGAGATTGAAGTGAAAAACGTTTTGATTAAGTTTCGATCAGATATTCCATGAGGCTCGGCCAGTCGAGCGGGATTATTTCCGGGATGTTGTAACGATTTTTAGCGACACAGGTCGCCGACGGAATGCAGCGGAGAACTCGTTTGCCGCCCCCTTTTTCGCCTTTTGCCGCTCCGAACTCGCGGGTCGCGAGCAGAGTCGCGTCGCACCATTCGCAGAGCAAGGCGTTCGCTTTTTTGTGCAGTTTCGGCGAAAAACGATCGAACGGCGTCGATTCGGGATCGTTGTGCGTTTCGACCTTCGCATGGGCGATCAGGAGAACGATCATTTATTTTTCGTCGCGCAATTGCCGCAAAGCGTCGATCAGTTGATGCCAGTAGGTCAGGGCGTGTTCGTAACCTCTCGCATAGCCGCCGTCCGCTTTTTCGATGTGCTTGGCGCCGAAGACTTTACAGACGTGAGCGAAGATCAGCTTCTCGCCCCAATCGAGACTGTCGATGGCGACCGTCCGGTACGGGTGATTTTCCTCCCGCAAGGTTTTGATACAGGCCATCATGTCGTCGAACGACTGGCAGAGCGGGAACGAATCGCATTCGATCTGGTCGAGGCCGTCCTCCGTCGGAATGAAAATCGGGTCGGGAGCGTTGGCCGCGAGCGTCGATTTGCCAACGCCTTCGATGCCGTATATCAGCAGACGCGGCGGGGACTGACGTTTCCCTTTTTGGATATTGTTCAATAAAGACATTCTTCTTCCTCGGTAAAATCGTTGTCGGTAAAGTTGTCGTGGTTGTCGAATTTGCCTTGCGGGTCGGCGAAATAGGCCGGATTGTATTCGTTACAACAAGGACAGGTTCGACGACTCGCCGGGTACGCGACCCGGCATTGACGACACAATATGTTTTCAAAATCATTGTCACGCATGATGCGTTCCTTACTGTTGATGGAGGATGCGAATCGTTTCGTATCCCGTCGGCCAGACGTCGTTGGCCCTCGATTCCTTGAGCCGCTGGATTCCGGCCTCAATCACGATTTTCGCGTCGGAAAGCGTATCCTCCGTGATCATCCAGACGCCGCAACGAAACGGTTCCCGTTTTTCAACGGCGATGATGTGGACCGTGGCCGGGATGTTCGGGACAACCGTACTCAGGACGGCATGGTAAAAAGCGAGTTGATACTTGTAACCGTACTTGCGGGTGTCGGTCTCGAAAGCGTCGAGGTCGTCACAGGTTTTCAGATCGACGATGCCATGATCCGGGTTGGTCCAGTCGATGCGGATTTGACAGGGGAGACCGCAATAATCGTGTCGAATAACCCCCTCGGCTCGTCCGGAGGCAAGCAGTTCGGAAGCGATGCCGTTCATGCGGACACCGGAATTCATCGACTCGACCAGTTCCGCCTTTTCGAACGGAATCACCGGCTTTTTTTGGACTTCCTGCCATTCGAGAAACTTCTTCGTCGTGCTGCCGAAGGGCTTTCCCGTACTCGGATTGATGGGACCGCCGACGGCGTACTGCGATTCATAGGCCGCGACTCCTTCGAGGATTCGCGTGTGCGCCGCCCGACCGACGAAGTAGGAAACGCTGTCCTTGTCTTCGATCAGGCCCGAAATCCTCTTTTTGTGCAAAAACGGACAACGTATGTACTCGATCAGTTGATGGCTGGACAAATTGTCCTTCGCCTTCTCGTGGTAAACTTCGGCGGGTTCATCGATCAAAACATTCAGGTCGATCATGATTTTCTCCATATTGAAAGGGGATGTGATTTATCGTGACGGTAGGCGACCAACGGGAGCCGGATTTGGCGAGGGCGAAGCCTTCTGCGATGGAACAGCATGTTCCCCTATAAAGACAGGCGTTTTCGACTCGGCTAATGCACTAAATTTTTATTCGCGGAAATTTTCGATGAAGTTTTCGAACTTTTTCGGCATCGACTTGACCAGTCGCGAGACCTCGTTGCGCGAAATCCCGACGTACCTGGCGATCTCCCGCAGACCGTGCGTTCGGGCACGACGGAAAATCGTGCGTTCCGGTTCCTCGCGGGACTCGCAGAATCGCTCGAACATTGCTTCGAACTCTTCCTCGTCGGCGTTGGCTTTCATGTCGTAAGCCGGTCCCTCGTCGGGATCGACATCGTCGATGTCGAACGTCGTTTTCCGGGTGCGTTTGAATTCTCGAATCGAATTGGCGATCTCGTCGTCCAGTAACTTCGTCATTTCCTCGCTGTCGAACGGAGGAAGATACTTATTCACGAGATTCATGAAAATAACGTGCAGCAATTCCTCCTCGTCCGTCCGAACGCGGGAAAAAAAGGACTGAGCGATACGCTCGCGAACGGCTTCGTAAAGTTTCATCTGCCGGTTGGCACAGTCTTCGGGTTGCCCCTGTATTTGTGGTTCAATAATTGTCGTCATGATTTTTTTGAAGTTGAGACTCAGGCGCACCTTGAACGCCGAATCATATCGGAATGAGAAAGAGGTGGACGCTTCCATGCGTCCGGAACGAAATCGGCGGCTTGAGATGCGGAAGCGATTCGAGCTACGAGTTGAGGATTTCATTGACGGCGACGGTTCCCGCACGAAAACCTTCGTGGAAGAAGTTTTGGGCGTAGTCGAGAACGACGTCCGGCGTGTCGGGATAGACGGGGCCGTCGAGGTCCGAGGCGGACGGCCGATCGGCTTCGCCCTCAATAATCCGCTCCACGTTGTTCCGCTCATCAACACCAGCGCCCAACGGAAGCGGGTCACTGAAATGGAGCGGAAGTTCCGTCTGCGATGGAACAGCATGTTCCCCGAGTTGGAACAATTCGTTCGCCCGGCGGCGGACCTCGGCGCTGGGCAGCAGGAGGACGCGGACGAATCCGGTTTTCGAATGGCAATAGACGTCCCAGCAGAGTTGGCCGATTTTGATGCTGATGTCGACGATTTCGTCGCGGTCCGTTTTGTCGGTGGTGGTCGTGTTTTGAGTTGTCATGGTGATAAACCTTTCTGGAGTAAGAAGCTTTGAGTCGGAAACGATTCGTTGAGTTATTGGGTAGCGAGGCGGTGCGTGCCGTCGGGTGCGATGAGGATCGCGGAAAGCATCGACTTGGCGATCCGGAAAACATCCCGAAATGGAACGCCGGTCAACCGGGCGATGGTCGCCGGGCAGAAAAGATCAGCTTCGAGGAGATGTTTGACGTGCTGAATTTGGGAAAAGGCCGGAAGCGGTTTCATGGGAGGCTCCATAGTAATAGGGGTGAATTTCGAGATTGACGGGTGATTCATCACTGGGTGAGTGATGTTTTTGCAACAAAAAAAGCCCGCTGAAAAGAACCGATCTCTCCGGCGGGACTGGATTTATGTCATTTGCCCTTGCCGGTGTCGTTCTTCACAAGCAAGGGCCGGAAGTTTCGCTTCCGAAACGGAGTTTTGGCTTCCGTTTTTATTTTTTTCAGAAAATTTTCTCGAATCGTCGGTCGAACACCGCGACATTTCATGAAAAAAGGGAGATACCCATGAGGCATCTCCCTTTTGTTTTTATCGAGAATCAATTCAAATGACCATCAAGTGAATTGCCATTCGATTGGTTGTGAAGGCGAGTAGGACATAAACTTCCCCGTTTTGATCGTGTTTTTTAGGTAGGCCGCCCCGGTAGGATCACACTTTTCAATGTGTTTTACCGTTGCCAGGAACGCCTTTCGGATTCGATCATACAGTTGAACTTCCACATCGCCCAGTTTTTTCGGTTGGTATTTTTTCGACCCTCCCGCCTGCAAGGTCTTTTGGATGAACTCGAATTCGCGGTCGATCACGCTCAGGGTGGCAATGTCTTTGTTCGATTCCGCTTTTCGGATCGATCTCGTCGGTGTCCGGTTTCAAACCGAGGCAGTCGCTCGTCTCGCGTCGGAACATTTTCAAATCGAAACGATATTTGATGATATCCGCTTTTGTAAACGTCAACCGATTGTAGCAGTCCTCGTCGTCGATCCCGACAATCGTACCGTTTTTGTGAATCACGACGCGATATCCTTGATCCCAAGGGACGTCCTTGCCGGGATAATCCGTCGCCAATTCGTCCGTCGGAAACAGATACCGCGACATGAAATCGTATTCGTCCCGAAAACAGCGTCGCCACTGGAGCAGGACGTGGTGCAGGATTCCCCATTGAAGCGGTCGGCAGAAATGTTTCAGTTGCATCATAGCATCCTCATTTTATTGTTACTGTTATTGCAAAATGGCGAATCGACGATTTTTCAGCCAGGCTCCGATCCGTTCGCTTTCCGAATCCCGTTCGAAAATCGTGACGTCCGGTGTGCAGACGGTCAGATTTTTCGGTCGTGATGAATCGGCGAAATGAAGCTGAAACGAGGCACGAACGAATTCCGACTTATCGGGAATGTGCTTTTCGTACTTTTTCCCAATCTTCGAACAAACCGTTCTCCGACTTGTAGACCTCGCGGTATTTACCTTGGCCGGGAAAAGCCGCGTGGAGTTCCGTCAGGAGAACGCGGTTCATACCGTCGATGTCGCTGCAGGTCAGTGCATCGCGGCCCCGTTCTCGAAGCGGTTCCAGCGTATAACGCGCCGAGCTTTCGCCGTAGAGAAAGAAGTCCTCGTCGCGGAACAGGTGCAGGCCGAACAGTTTGCAGTACGCACTTTTTTCCCGCTTCGTTTCCGAATGGATTTGAAGCTCGCATTCGCTCGGCGTGTAACCGACGCAGTCGTATCGTTCCGGCTGGTAGGGGGAATTTTTCGATTGAAAATGTTTTTCCCGATTTGCCAAATCCCGATTCGGCAAGGAATTGTGAACATCTACTTTTTGACCGTGCCTATTTCACCGGGACGAAATGGTTGGAAGGTCCGTTTGAGCCTGTATTTTCAAGGGGAAAATCCGGGACGACACGGGGAGCCGGGACAAAAGCCAGCCCAAACCCGACCGGCGGGAAAGAACGCGGCACGTCACGATGTCGCGGCGACGGGCCGGGAATCGAGGACTCCGCTCTCTCGTCGATGGGCCGTGTTTTTGGTAGAATGACGATATGGATACGCTTTTTCCTATGCCGCCCAAAAAATCCTCGAAAAAGAAGAAACCGAAAAAACAGCCCGGCCATTATTGCCGGGTCCGGAACCGCCGAACGAACCGACTCGCTTGCAAAGCGGATCGAGACGCAACACTTTTTCGTTGCAGTTTCGGAGAACGATGAGATTGTTGGTTTCGCTTCATTTGAGGAACCTGACTATCTCGACATGATGTACGTTCACAAAGACTTCCAACTTCAGGGCGTCGGCAATTCCCTGCTGGCGGCGATCAGGGAAAAGGCGTCGGAAGTCGGAGCAGAGAAAATCGTTTCCGACGTGAGTATCACCGCCAAGCCGTTCTTTGAGCAACACGGATTCCGCGTCGTGAAAAAGCAAGCCGTTCGTATCAACGACGTTGAATTGACCAATTACAGAATGGAGAATCTGCTATGCAAATCGAAGTAACGAAAAATCCGTCGCAGGAAATTTTGGACAAGCTCGGCTGCCGCTCGTGGCCGATTTGGGAGAAGGAGCCATCGACGTTCCAGTGGCATTACGATGAAAAAGAAACCTGTCTGATTCTCGAAGGCAAGGTGACGGTCACGCCGAAGGGTGGCGAGCCGGTGACGTTCGGCAAAGGCGATCTCGTCGTCTTCTCGATGAAAACAAAATCGACTTCAAGATGATCGCGGGCAAGGAAACAATCGTTTCGCCGTTTGTTCGGCGATTTTCGTTTCAAAACGAACATCGCTGTTACCTCGCTGAATTGCGGCGGGAAAATTTCGTTCCGCACATTGATGAACATGTTTCGGTCGAATGGGCAACCGTGAACGATGCCAAGGAAACCCTGCGACTTCGAACGAACATGCCCGAATTCCGCGACTTGATGATGCCGCTCGAACAATTTGTCGATCTGCTCGTGACCGGCAAGGGAAGAGTGTTGAACATCCGTGAAAACGGCCGAATTGTCAGTTCGGCGACGGAAAGTTGTCTGGGGCGCATCGGTTATGTTTGCACCGATCCGACGTTCCGCGGACGCGGTTACGCTTCGGTGCTGGTGTCAAAATTGTCTGAGGTTCTCCTGAACGAAGGAACGGTGCCGAGCCTCAGTTACGAAAATCCGGCGGCGGGAAGCATTTACCGACGTCTCGGTTTCCGGGAAATCGGAAAAACCGCCGTCTTGTCAAAATGAAATCGTTATGAATACCGAATATTTGGAAATCAACCGCCGGTCGTGGAATTGGAAGACCGAGCAGCATTATAAGTCACGATTTTACGACGTCGAGGGATTTCTCGCCGGGAAGAATTCCCTGAACGAAATCGAAACGAATATTCTCGGCGACGTTCGCGGCAAGTCGATCCTGCATTTGCAGTGTCATTTCGGCCAGGATTCCCTGTCGCTGGCCCGACTCGGCGCGAAGATCGTCGGCGTCGATTTGTCCGATGTCGCCATCGGGAAAGCGAAAGAATTAAACCGAACGCTCGGCCTCGATGCGGAATTCATCTGCTCCGACATTTACGATTTGCCGAACCGACTCAACCGGAATTTTGACATGGTCTTTACCTCTTACGGCGTCCTCGGTTGGCTGCCGGACCTCGACCGCTGGGCCGCTGTCGTCGGGCGTTTCACGAAACCGAACGGCATGCTCGTGATGGTCGAATTCCATCCGGTCGTCTGGATGTTCGATCCCGATTTCACGAAAATCGATTATCCGTATTCGTCACATGATCCGATCATTGAGGAAGCGGGAACCTACACCGATACTCAAGAGGAGGCGGTGATGCCGACCGTCAACTGGAATCACGGCATCGGAAAAGTCGTGACGGCATTGGCCCGACAAAAAATCGTCGTCGAGGAACTGATCGAGTACGATTACTCCCCTTATAACGTATTTCACGGAGCCGTGGAAAGCGAACCGGGACGTTTTCGGCTTTTCGACGGCAAGATTCCGCTCGTCTATTCGCTTGTCGGGCGACAGAAAAAGGATGAAACCTGAAACACGTTAAGCAAATAATTTTCCCAAAAACATGAACGTCGACATGCAATCCTGTCGAAACGAAAGCATGGCCGACCATCAACCATAACAAGAATTCTCTCATGCCTTACGATTTTCGCAGCGATACCGTCACGAAACCGACCGAAGCCATGTACCGGGCGATGACCGCCGCCGAATTGGGTGACGATGTTCTCGGCGACGACCCGACCGTCAAGCGGCTGGAGGAACGCTGCGCCGACATGCTCGGCAAGGAGGCGGCTTTGTTCGTGCCGTCGGGGACAATGGCGAATTTGCTTGCCGTGTTCCTGCACTGCCGACCCGGCGACGAACTGCTCTGCGAGGAAAATTCGCACGTTTATATCTACGAACAGGGCGGTTATGCCCAGATCAACGGCGTTTGTGTTCGGCCGCTGCCCGGTTGTCGCGGCATTTTCGATGCGGAAACTCTTGTCGGAGCGATTCACGAGCCGAATCTGCATTTTCCGAATCCGAAGGCGGTGTTTCTCGAAAACACGCATAATCGCGGCGGCGGCAGCGTCTGGCCGTTCGAAACGCTTTCCGATGTTTGCGCAACAGCAAGAAAAAACGGCTTGACGCTCCATCTCGACGGCGCCCGATTGATGAACGCCGTCGTTGCGACGGGCCGGGCGGTGCGTGAATGGACGGAGCCGTTCGATACGGTGTCGCTCTGTTTCAGCAAGGGGCTCGGCGCCCCGATCGGTTCCGTGTTGGCCGGGTCGGGCGACTGGATGCACTTGGCAAGGCGGCGTCGCAAGGTTCTCGGCGGCGGGATGCGGCAATCGGGAACCCTGGCCGCCGCCGCGTTGTACGCTCTCGATTACCACGTCGAGCGGCTGGCCGACGATCATCGCAATGCGCAAATGCTTGCCGACCGGATTCGTGAAATGCCGCAGGATGTGATCCGTTTGAAATACGATGCGACCGACACGAACATGGTCTTTTTCGAGATCGCCAAGCCACAATGGACGGCCCAGCGGTTCTGCGACGAACTCGCCCGGCACGGCGTTTTGATGCTTCCGACGGGGGCGACGACCGTCCGGGCGGTCACCCACCTGGACGTCGATGCAACGGCAGCCGAAAAAACCGTCGAAGCCATTGCCGATGTCTTGGGGCTCTGAAAGCACCGTGAAACCGCTTTCCTCTTCTTGCAACCGCCGGGACGTCCGAATATAATGAAACCGTGATCAAAAGTACTTTTTCCACCTTTTTCAGAAATAGCATGATCCGATAATCGCCCGGCGAATCGCTGGAATTTACAATCAGATATAGAAGACGTTTTGTCTTTTGTCACTTCCCCAAAACTACCACTTTTTTTCAAAGTCGTGACAACTGGCAGGCGCTCCTTGTACGGAGCGTCGGCTGTTGTTGTGACTTTGTGCCCGTGGTAGGGACTGGGGAAGCAGCGCGGTCCGGCGCTCTTTTTTTGAGTAGTACCGATTGGGCAATGGTGAAACGTTTCTTTTTTTACGTTTCAAACCATTTTCCCAAGCCGCCCATGAATTCCCACGATGAATTTTTCGACGTCTACTACGACATCGGCGAGTCGCTTTTCGAGCGCATCCGCTCCATGATGGATCGGTTCTACAACGCCGAGCCGCGAACGCCGGACGACCTCGCAGCCCTGAAAACGATCCGCGACCATGTCGTCCGGGCCGTCGCCGCGATGGAAAGTGTCACGCCGGAAAGCATTTACCGCGATCTGGAAGAAATTCGGACAGGCGAGGTTGAGGACGACTCCGAACTCCGGTTGCCGCCGTTCTTCGACGAACTCAATGAAAAAGTCGAGGCTCTCGACCGCTTTGTCGCCGACCAGACCCGGGATATGAAGGTCTACGACGCCGACCATCCCGAGGGTTTTCCGAATCTGGAACTGGATCACTTGGCCCACCTTCGCGGCCTGATGATCTTGGTCAAGCTCGTTTTGTCCGATTATCGAGACGACGCCCGGTCGCTCCGGGAAACCCGCGAGTGCCTTGAAATTTTGGAGATCAAACCGGCGCCGATAGAGGGGACGTAAATTCAGCGTCAAAAGGCAACTGAATGTCCTCAAAAAATGAAACTGAGTGGCTCTAAACTCTTGCCGTCAGCTTGATTTCGGTTTGACGGTACAATAAAATGAACGCAATTAATATGAAAAATGGTTCCCGTTTTCCTCCAGCTTCTCTTTCAATTTCGAAGTCTATGCGGTTGTTTTTTCATATCACCCCATTTCGGAGGAACCATCATGGCATTCATTTCGCCGTCCGACGTCCAGTTTATCGGCAATTATCAAGACCTGCTCGACCGCTACGGAGCTGTTGCTTTTGATCGGCAGCACGATCTGCTCGAATTCATTCAAGGCCAGTCATGGGGCTTCGACATGGACAGCGGCATGCTCTCCTTCGGCGAAAAGCTCAAGGCTCCGGCCCAACTGATCGGCAGTTTTTCGTACACGCAGGATTCCTGGCTGTGGGGTTGGGCCAACACCGGGTCGGGCATCCCGGAATCGTTGACGGTTCACAGCCTTCGAATGAAGGAAATCGGCGAACAGAACAGCATCGAGCAACTTGTCAACAGCGGTTTCGATACCGACGAAATGCAAGGCCACATCTTTGCCATGATCGGAGCCGGTCTGTTCGGTGCGAGTGCCTATTATCCGGCCGATTACGGCGAGGGTTACCTGTTCATGACCTTGGAATCGCCGGAACTCGACAAGTATGCCGCCGCCCAGCCGCCGCGAATTCTGACTGCCTTTCCGCAGTTCATTTCCTCGTTCGAGGTCAACCACCGTGTCGCCTTGAAGCACTACCTTCAGGCCAAAGGCTTTTCCGTGCGGGAAGAAGGTTTCAAAATGTTCGGCTCACTCGGCAAAAACGAAGTCGCCGCCGAATTCGACGCCCAGGGACGTTTAACGTCGTTGAACGGACAGATTACCGCCTAAATGGAGTACCCGATCATATCTGGATCGTAAGACGGCATTGAGGCAACGTTTTCAAAAGTGAGGTACCGCATGAATCAACATATCGAAGAATATCTGGACGCTCCGTCGGAAGAGCGATTTCATGCCCTTCTCGGGGATGAAGAGGATGTCATTGTTTGGATCGATCACCGCGACGACGAAGAAAGTATTGTTTCGGCGATTGAATCATGCCTGAAAACAGACAAGCTGACAAGCAAAGTCGTCGACAGCGACAATGAACACGGATTTGATTTCATCATCAAGTACAAAGGCGCGAAAAAACGTGTTCCCTTCGTGACATTGGGAACCCACAATCGCCAAGAGGCAATCGTTACATTGAACGAGCTTCTCTCGCCCGATTACGAAGTCCGATTTTGCGTGGATTCCTCTGGAAGTGATACATTGGCTTACATTCCTCTTTCCTGTAACGATTGGAACAAGTTGGAAAACCAATACGGCGTTATTGCCGTGCGCCGTCGCTTTTATCCGATCAACAAGGAATCGCCGAACATGTTTACCGATCCCATATATCCGCCAACATTTGAAAATGGCAAAATGCTCGTTCATGGTACATCGGAATCATCTGGTATTTTCGCTTTCATTCGATCTTTCTTTGGCAGATAATTTATGGCCACGACCGCAATCGACCACACCTATCGTTACGGATTTGCTTCGGAGTACGTTCCTCGATTCGACGGTTCCGAACGGGGGCGTCTCGCCCTTGCCGTCGACTCATCGGTGCTGAAAACTCCGGCCAAAAAGAAGGAAACGCCGACGACCTTCTTTACCGGCACACTGCTCAAGCCGAAGCGGACGGCGGACCTGTTGCGCGGTGTTTCGGAAATCGTGACGGCACGATTCAACAATCCGAACTGGCGACGGCTTGCCGATCCGGTGATTACCGTCGGCGACGACCGGATGCGGTTCGAAGGCTTTTCCGGTTGTTGTAGCGCTTATGCCCGACTTGATCTGCTCCCCGAAGCCGTTGAAGGAGACCGCCCGGCGCGGGGAACGACCAACGTCGATTTCAATCCGGCGATGCTCTCCGCTCTCGCCTCGCTCCGTGACAACGATTACGTTGCGCTGAACATCGGTGCCGAGCAAATGGAGCTTTCGAAGAATGCCGAAAAGACCGTCGAACGCAAGGTTTCGCTGCCGGTCCGCTGGCTCAAGGGTTTTGTCGAAATCCAGGCGTATCAGGCTCGCATGGCTCCGGTGCTGGAAATTTCGGGCATCGAAGCACGACGGTTCCTGCGGTCGATTCCGCGCACGAAAAGTCGGACGCCGGTTTACATTCTTCCATCGGGCCGAGGATTGCGGCTCTCACAAGTTTCCGGTCGCGGCGGCGTGAAGGCGGCGGGACTCGAACGATTGCGTGTTCTCGAAAATCTCGTTCATTATGCCGATTCGTTACGAATTTACGGCGACGAGGAAAGCGGAACGAGTAGTTGGGAACTCGTGCTGCCGGAAGCCCGGTTTCATTTACTGTTGAGCCCCGACGTTTGGCGTGGTTTTTCCGGCGAAGGACAGGTTCTCACGTCGCTGGCAAGCAATTCGCACGATAAATATCTCGACAAGATCGAAAAGGCTTTGTCATGGGAATCGGTGATCGACGTCGGCAAACTGTCGCGTCAAACCGGTGCTTCTCCGGAGGAAGTTCGTTCATCGCTTGCGGTTCTCGGCACACGAGGTCTCGTCGGTTACGATTTGGAAACGTCTTCGTACTTTCATCGGGTCTTGCCGTTTGATCTTTCGTTGGTGGAACAACTTCAACCGCGATTGGTCAACGCCCGAAAATTGATCGCCGACGGCAAGGTTCGCGTCTCGAAGCAAACGGATGAGCGAACGGAAGCCTTCGTCGCGGGAACCGACGTGGAACACTTCGTGCGAATAAGTGAAACCGAATCCGGTGTTCGTTCCAAGTGCACCTGTCCGTGGTACGCCAAACACCAAGGCGAACGCGGCCCCTGCAAACACGTCCTCGCCGTGCAGTTGGTGTTAGAAGAAAAGGAAGATTCAAGATGAATCGTGATTTATCGTCTAGAAACAAAGCAACGAAGTTGCCGAAAAATCTATGGGATGGTAACAACTATTTGAAAGACAATGACTCAAGAAACCGATTTGACGATAAAACTTTCACGGCATCTTGACGACCCGGAATTTTCCGATTTCCGCCAAGCGGTTCTGTCAAACGACACGATGGCTCTTGTGAAGTATTTCGACGGGATGTCGGAAAATGAACGTAAACGACATTCGAAGTACTGCTGCGAATACTGCAAGGCCGTTGAAAAAGAGTACAATGCCACGCCTTGGGAAACAACCTATCGCTATGACGAAGACAGCGGCATCGCAGGCGCAACCTTCCAAGGCAGCGAAAAGAGTAAGAAGTTGGGTGACATCTGGCGAAAAGCGAAATCAGCCGTCGTCGCAACGGCTTCTTGGTCAACGGCAAAAGATCTGGATCGGTTTTATGATTTCGAAGAAATCGAACGAATTCTCCGGTCACGCCGACCGGAATGGACGCTCGACTTTCTGGCGAAAATCGTTGAAGGAGTCGATCTGCATTACGGCATGGAGACTTATTGGGAGATATACCGCCGTTTTTATCGAGAAGGAATCGTCAAGCCTCGGAGGTTCGACTCGATCACGGAATTGATGTTTGCCGTTCTTTCCGGATCACGGTTCACGGAACAGTGGAAACGGGAAAAAGGAGAAAAAGGTTCCGAAGTCATCCCGGCCTTGAAAAGCGACCCGGATTTGATCAAGCATGAACTTTGGCACATTTTCGGGATAGAAGCATTTCGCCGGAATTGGTGTTACACGACGCATGATCGCTTCGACAAGTGGAAAGACGCGCTTTGTGAACTGATTCGCGAGAAAACGATTTCATCGGAAAAAGTTCTCGATGGTTGCTTTGCCGCTTTATCGAGACATTTTACCGACCACCAGGTGAAATGGTTCGCGCAACTCTTGGAACGGATGATCGAGAAACTGCCGATTGCGGAAAATGAATTGGCTGTCGACAAACGATTTCTCGACTTGCTCGATCACGAACATCCATCGCCGCGAGGCTTGGGCTTGAAAATTTTTGAGCGGCTTTTGAAAGTCGGGGCCGTCGAACTTGACGGGATGGCTGTCCGTCTGATTCCCGCTCTTCGTGAATCCGTTAAAACCAAGCCGAAAAAAGCATTGGCGTTGCTCGAAAAAATGGCAGGAAAACGTCCTGATTTGCACAGCGAAATATTTTCTGCCCTCCTTGTCGCCTTGGAACATGAAACTACGGAAATCCAGGATGCGACGATGGAGATGCTCTTGAAATTTAACGCTTTCGACGTTCCGAAAATTCATCATACCGTACTCGAACGCTCCGCTTTATTGGCGGCTTCCGTGCGAAAAAGAATACCGGGCGACAATTTCGGAAACCTGTGTTCGCCGACTTCGGTTTCGATTGGCAATCTATCACCCGAAAACGTAGGAACATCCCCATTACGGGAAGCCATCATACCGATTGGGACTTTCGACGAACTTCTCGATTCGGCAACGCGGTTGATCGAATCGGCCGACGATCCCGACGAAATCGAACGTTTTCTCGACGGGATTTCACGACTCGGATCGGACAAGCCGAAAGATTTCGACAAGATGACCGCTCCGCTCCTGAAACGCATGCTAAAACTTCTCGGAACGGATAAGAACACATACAACTCGGATGGAACGGCCAACCGGCTTGCCGTTTTTCCTCCGTTTACCGGAGAAAACATCGCGGCGGACTGCTTCTACATCGTTCTGTCATGGGTTACCGGTGAAATCCCGAAACACACGATATTAGGACCGAAACGCAGTTACGGCAGCGTATCGATCCTCTCCGAAGTGGTTGTCCTCGGTAACCGCTGGATTCATTGGGCTTCCGCCGAGAGCAAATCGGATTCATCGGCTTACGGAATCTTTTCCGCTCACGCCAAAGTGATCTCGGAACAACTTGTCCAAGGTGTTTCCCGACAGCGTCTCAGTACGCCGACCCATCGCGGCGGCTGGATCGATCCGATTATTTTTGTACGACGTCTCATCGAGTCGTTTGAATCGAAGGAAGCACACGACGATCTCGACCGTGTGCTCGCACTTTTACGGCTGAATTTCCAAGGAAGAGAAGAAGCCCTGGTGGAGCTGGATTCGAAAATCAAAAAACGCGACGAATATGTTCAGGCCGTTCGTTACGCTTTGGGAGCCGCCAAATGCAAGATCGGCAAAACGGCCCATTACTGGATCGCGGCAGGACGTAGCCGAGCGCCGTCGGACGACATTGAATCCCTTGAAATGGCTTTTCCCGGCCTCGGCCCCGATGGAGGTGAGGCGGCGATCTATTCGCTGGGAAAGCAAGACGGCTATCGATTGAGAGTCCGATGTGAACCGGCGAGCAAAAAGAAATCTCCGGCGGGTCTGTTTCCGACAATGGCTCTCCATTCCTCCAATACCCATCACTACATGGACGCCCGACAGGAGAATCCTTGGAAGCTGACGGTTTGGCCTTCGAATCCCGATCCGGTGATCGGGGCCGCGATTCAATCTCATTTCGAGTACCGTGACGATAATTTCGATACCGGGTTTATTCCGTACATTGAAGCGTTGCAAAAAAATGATGTTACGATCAGAAAAATCGGAGCGGCGACGATTTTCGTCGGACTTGCCATGAAATATGCCGCGATTCCGATGGCGGCGACGGACACGATGATTATCGCTATTTCCCAAGACCGATTAAAACTGGAACCGATTCGTGAGGCGATACGGGAATTGTTGGCGACGGGACTCTTGATTCCATCACGTTGGCTCAAGCCGCTCAAAATCGTCGCTGATCAATCACCGAAACACGCTCTTTTCGTCCAGGAGATTCTTGAAGGGATGATTTCCCTGCTTGGTACGAAAGTAATCGGCGGATTCCTTGAATTGCTTTATGAAATAACGATCACGCAATTGCAACCGATTCGTGATAAGGAGTGCCTCCAATATTTGAAGTCCATCAACGGCTCAAGCAAGGCGGCGAAACTGGCGAAGAAACTGCTTGAAATGAAATAGCGAACCATCCAATATCTCCATTACTCAGAGATACCACCATGCCGAAGAAAGCCATCGCTCATATTGAATCCGTCGACCTGCCGAAATCGTTAGTCGATCCGAAATTCGATGCGGTACGAAAATTATTGCTGGAGTCCTCGCGGACTTTGGATAAGTATTGGAGAAAAACGAACGTCGCCAAGTTTTTCGATGGAATGTCGGAGGAACGACGAAGCGAAATGGCTCCGTTCTGCATGGAATGGTACAAGTTCCTCCGAAAAGCCTTTCCGAACAAATACAAAGACACCCCGCCGTTGTTCTTTCCGGCAGATGCTGAAGTCGGCCATGCCTATCACGCCATCAAGGTCACCGTGGTTGCTTGTTGCTCTTATCCGGAAATTCAAAAAGTACTCAAGGAAGACGGCGCCTTTTTCATCGACGAGGCGGTGGAAAAAGTTCTCTGGTCCCGCCGTCCGGCATGGTCTTCCGATTTCCTGCTCTTCATCGCTCAACTTCCGGGGACGTCAGATACGACCAGCCGGTTTTACTGGCGTCTCTATCGACAATTCGTGAAAGAAAAAATCATCGCACCGGTCAAGAACGATTTCTGGCTTCGAACGATGTTTTCGTGCAAAATGACCGCCACGCAACTGAAAAACGATCCTGGACTGCTGGAATCGGATATCTGGGAGTTTTTCGAGTTCACCTCCTTTCCCAGGAATTGGTCGTTGACTTCCATCGACAACGGAAACGAATGGAAGAACGCGATTGTATCGTTAATTTCTGAAAAACGGCTCGACAAATCAAGAATCGTCGACGGTTGCTTTCGTTCGATTTTCAGGCCGCTTAGCGACAACGAATCGAAATGGTACGTTCAACTGTTGGAACGAATACCGTTTGACAAAGACGAAATGCAACGGGAGGAACAACGTTTCTTCGACCTGTTGAATCATCCGAACCCGACGCCGCGAGGCCTGGGTATCAAAATCCTCGAAAAGCGGTTCAACGGCGGCTTTCTGAACGATAAGACCGTTCTCGATTACATCCCCGCCGTTTTGCGGGAACCTGTCAAGGCCAAAGCGAAAACCGGCATAACGCTTCTCGAAAAAATCGCCATGCGAAACGAACCGCTCCATTCCAAGATCATGCAAACGGCTTTGGAAGGATTGAAGCACGAGGCGCAGGAAATTCAGGAGTCGACGCTCAATTTCCTGATCAAGTACGACGGTTTTGTATGTCCCGAAGTTATGAATTCCGTCAATAATATTGCGTCCTCTTTGCCCGCTTCGCTTCGAATGAAGATTCCGGGAGAGGATCGTCCCAAGGAAACGGTTTCAATATCCGTTTCGAAAACGACGCCGTCAACTCCGATTGCGAAATACGAATCGATTACGCCGATCCAGAGCTTTGAAGAACTTCTTGATCTTGCAACCAGGCTCGTCGAGGGATTCAACGAAATCGACGATCTTGAACGTTTTCTCGACGGTTTGGGCAGACTCGGATGCGATAAGCCCGAAGATTTTGATTCAAAATCAGCCGCGATTCTTGCACGAGTTCAGAAAAAAATTGAAACATTCAAGACGACGCATCCTGAAAACGGCAGTAATCTCGAATTGTTATCAGGATTTCGCCCGTTCAAAGGAGAGGACATCATGGTCGATATTCGTTTTGCCGTTGCCTCATGGATTTGCGGTGAGATGCCGCAAATCGAGATGATGTCGGAACCGATCGACTTGAAATGGAAACATCGATCTCCGGAGGAACACATTTGCACGAAAATCATGCGACACGGAAGACGAACCTGGTATGACAGGGAGAGTACTCGACCGTCCAATCCCGCTCTTTTGATTCTTTCCAAACGGATTGAAACCGTTGCAAAAAATATTTGTTCGGGAAAAACGGTTTCGCTTCTTTCTTCTCCGACGCATCATGGCGGATGGGTTGATCCGGAGATATTCGTAAAAAGACTTGTCGAAGCCCAAACGAAACGGGACGAGCATGAAGATGACGACAAGGTCCTTGCCCTGATAAGGCTCATGCCGGAAGGACGTGAAAAAGCGTTGAAAACGTTCGAAAAAGAGATCTCCTCGAAGAGCGAATGGAACGATGCAGTCCGTTACGCTTTGGGAGCTGAAAAGGTCAAGATAGGAAAAACGCCCCATCTCTGGATCGCGGCAGCACGTTGTCGAACCCCGTTCGGTGCCATTCCGGAGATGGAAAAAGCCTTTCCCGGTTATGGTCCCGATGCGGGAATGTCAGCAAAATATCGCTTTGAAATCAAGAAGATCAAATATTATGACGAAACCATTTTTGCCATTCCGGAGCCCGAACTCAAGGATACGAAAATCGATCCGACCTTGTTCCCGCTGATGGCCTTGCATTTGAGTTCCATGCAGGATTGGCAGGAACGTGATGGCATCTTTCCGTGGTTTCTTTCGATTTGGCCGCAAAATCTCAATCCGGTCATTGCCGCTTCGATCAGTTCGCATTCGCAAAACATCGATAAAAATTACGATTATGGTTTTCGCTATGTGATCCAGGCAATGTCGTCGCCCGGTGTTTCGCTCAGGCCGATAGGTATCGCGGCCTTGTTCCTCGGCCTTGGCATGAAATCTCCGTTGGTTCACACAGCGGCCACGGACACGGCGATTGCAGCGATTAACGACGGTCGATTGACACCGGAGCTTGCCGCTGGGCCGATTCGCGATCTTCTTGCCTTGGAAATACTGACGCTCAGCCGTTGGCTCAAGCCGTTGAAAACCATTGTGGAACAATCCGACCGCCATGCAACATTTGTACAACAACTGCTTGAGAGTATCATTGAAAGTCTCCCGCCGAAAGACGTTGGAAGTTTTCTCGAACTCCTGTACGAACTCGGCGTTTCGCTCAACGTGAAAATCAAGCTGGAATCATGTCGCCGATTTTTGGAGACGCTTTCCGGCTCCGGCAAATCGGGAAAACTGGCGAAGAAGCTGCTGGAATTGAAATGATTTGAATTGTCGCGACTGATATTGATTGTGAAACCATGATTACAGTTGAAGATATAGTCAAGATTGAGATTCGGTGGTGGCAGAATACCGATGTACACGATGATAATGTCGATGTTCAAGTTGTACTATCTGACGACAGAATATATTTCGCTCAAATATTTACCGTTTTCAATATCATAAAACTCATGGACAAGTTTCGTACCACGGGTGAATGTAATTTTGGATCGTATTTTTGGGCTTGCGACATGATCATAGTTCAATCGCTGACAACAGAGATCATAGAAAACGCCATTCGCGATTTAGCAAAATCCGGAAGATTTGAAGAGGCGCTTTGCCAGATATTTCCATCTCAGGAAACATCGGTTCCATGAAAACGAGACCTCGTCGCCTCCAAATTATGACATATCGATAAATCATGGACTACGCCAAAAAAGTCATCGATCAAATGCCCTTGAAAGAGCTATGGAACGCCCAAGGGCCTGTTCAAGCAGTCCGGGAGAGCGATATTTTGAATACCGATGAGATCAAAAACATCTTGCGAACTGGTCCGATCAAGTTTGCCGTCGCCGATGTCGTTTTGCAATGGATTTCCCTTGACGATTGTTTTGAGTTCTGGAAAACCGCCAAATCGAACATCGCCAATAAAGACCAGTTTTTCCTTGAAGACTTTCCGGATGGATTCGCTTATGTCGCATCAAAATG
>JAVBQW010000148.1:0-28511 GCA_031548665.1 Thermoguttaceae bacterium | reverse complement strand
CAGAGCCCGACGCGTCAGCGAGGGGCGGTGCGTGAGACCCTCGCTGACGCGTCGGGCTCTGTTTTTGTCGGGCTCTGATTTATTTCTCCAGCAGGAACAAAAATTCGCGGTTCGGTTTTTCGGCGTCGCGGAGCCATTCGTTCGTCCATTTCATGGCGGCCATCACGTTCTTTTTGTAATCGATTTCCACCGTTTCGAGCAGCGTGCCGTTCGATTCCAACACCGTCGACAATTCCTCCGCCGTCGCCCGACCGCCGCTGCTGTACGATAAAAGCACGTACTTTGCGTTCACTTCATGGATCAATCGGTCGATCGCTTCGACCGCTAAAAAACGTCCGTTTTCTCCCTTGCGAAAATCCTCGAACACCGACGCCGCTTCGGTGTCCGACGTGTCCGCCCGCCGTTTCGCCTTTCCAAATATTTTTGGCTGATCGTTCAAGCAAACGCTTGTCCAGACATGGTAATATGCCGCATACCGAACCCGCGACGGCGGCATCTTCTCGTTGTTCGAACCGTACGGCGGATCGAAATACGCCAAGTCGAATTTTCGTCCTTTAATCGCCTCGAACACGTCGCCGCACAAAACCTCGTGATTCGTTTCGTTCACCCACAGGTTCGGAACCCGCAATTTCAACGGCTTGTACGACCTCGGCGACCAATCCGCCAAATACGACACGAAATGTCCGAGCGTGCTGTCGACTTCGTCCAACGCCAGCATCAGGCTCGTCAGCGCGACCGCTTTGTCGATCTCGTGCAAATTCAATCGATCGATTTCGTTCCGAATTCCGTCCAGTTTCCGCGTGTTGTGAATCTGCCACGGCTTTTTCAGCCCGTTCGCCTGAACCGCCCTGCCGTCGTTGGGGAGACCGCCGTAGTGTTCGGTGAACCAACCGTCTGCGGGTCGCACGGCGTTCAAGTGTTCGATTAATTCAATATATTCCTTCGGTTGTTTTTTGTTCAGTAAAAAACAGGTTGCCAAAATTTTCGACCACACGGCGACGTCGTTCGTCGTTATCCGGGGATTGCGGCTGAGTACAGCCTCCATCCCCGGCTCTTTTTTTGCCAAGGCTTGCGCGACTCTTGTCGAGCCGGTAAAACCGTCCAAAATCGTTCGGGCGCCGGCCCTCGCCGTCAATTCCAAAATACGCGGCAGCAACTTTAACTTTGAGCCGGCGTACTTGATCGACTCGGTTTTCGGAACGGCACCGCCTTCGCGCTGCGTGGGCTTCGCCATCCGGGGGCTTACACCCCCGGCTCTTGCGCAAGCGTTGTTCTTCATTTCACGACGAAGTTGACCATTTTACCGCGGACGACGATTTTCTTGACCAACGTTTTGCCGGTTAATTGTTCGGAAATTTTCGGGTCGGCCAGCGCCGTTTGTTCCATGAACGTTTCGTCGGCGTCGGCGGGGATCGATATTTTCGAACGTAATTTGCCGTTCACCGACACCGGAATCTCCAACGTCGATTCCTTGATCGCCGCTTCGTCCCACGTCGGCCAGTTTTCGTACGACAGCGTCTTGTCGTGTCCCAGCACCTTCCACAATTCTTCGCCGATATGCGGAGCGAGCGGCGACAGCAACAACACGAACCTTTCCATCACGCTTTTCGGTCGGACCTTTTCCTTCAGAAAAAAGTTAACGAACTCCATCATCCGGGCAATCGCCGTGTTACACGACAATGATCGGATATCCTGTGTAACGGATTTGATCGTTTTGTGTAACACGCGGTTCTGATCTTCCGTCGGGGCGATGTCCTGTACCGCTGCGGAGAGGACCGCTTCCTGACGGACGCGGCTCTGATCGACGTTCTGATCGTCCAATTCAACGATCATTTTCCAGACGCGGTCCAAAAAGCCGCGAACGCCGCTCACGCCGTCCATCGACCACGGCTTCACTGCCTCCAACGGGCCCATGAACATTTCGTACAGCCGCAACGAGTCCGCACCGTACTGCTCCACCACGTCGTCCGGATTCACCACGTTGCCGCGACTCTTCGACATTTTGTTCGCCCGGCTATCGACCTGAATCTTTTCGTCCTCGATCAGTACGAAATTGTCGCCGCGTTTGACGACTTGTTTGGCGTCGAGTTTGATCGAGTCCAGTTTCAGGGGCGCCGGAGTACCGGCTAAATTACTCGGAGTACCGGCTAAATTACTCGGTGTACCGGCTAAATAGCCGAAGCCGTCGCGGTCGACGTCGACATCGCCTGCGCTCACCCAATTACCGTCCCGCTTAAAGCCCGTGAACTCCATTTCACCGAGGATCATTCCCTGGTTCACCAATTTTTGAAACGGTTCCGGCATCGACACGAATCCCCGGTCGAGCAGCACTTTGTGCCAGAACCTTGCGTACAGTAAATGCAGCACGGCGTGTTCCGCGCCGCCGACGTACAAATCGACCGGCATCCAACTCTTTTCAAGCTCGGGATCGACCAGCACGGAAGAATTTTTCGGATCGATGTAACGCAAATAATACCAACACGAACCGGCCCATTGCGGCATCGTGTTCGTTTCCCGTTTGTATTTTTTTCCGTTGCGCTCGATGTAAAGCCAATCCTTCGGCGCGAATTCCAGCGGCGGCTCCGGCGAGTTGTGTTCCGCCTTGAATTCGAGGTCCTTCGGGATGTCGAACGGCAACTCCGAGGCGTCCAGCGGAATCACGACGCCGTTCGGCTTGCCGTCCGCCCCCAATTCGTGCAGCAACGGAAACGGTTCGCCCCAAAAATGTTGACGGCTGAACAGCCAGTCGCGCAGCTTGTAATTCACCGCCTTGCGTCCGATGCCGTTTTCGGACAAATCGTTCGTGATCGTTTCCTTGAATTCCGGCGTGCACAGACCGTCGTAGGAAGAACTGTTGATCGCAACTCCTTCCTCGGTAAACGCCGCGAACTCGACGCCGACATGAGCCGTGCAATCGCTGTGCTGAACGACCTGCACAATCGGCAGTTTGAACTGTTTGGCGAAGTCGAAGTCCCGCGTGTCGTGCGCCGGCACCGACATGATCGCCCCGGTTCCGTACGAAATCAACACGTAATCCGCGATCCAAATCGGAATCGGCTCCCCGTTCACCGGATTCAAGGCGTACGAGCCCGTGAAGACGCCGGTCTTCTCCTTCGACAAGTCGGTCCGGTCCAGATCGCTCTTCGCGGCGGCTTCCTGACGGTATTTCTCAACTTGTTCTTTCTGCTGCGGCGTCGTGAATCGCTCCACGAAGGGGTGTTCCGGGGCAATCACCATATACGTTGCGCCAAACAGCGTGTCGGGACGCGTCGTGTAAATTCGCAAGACGTCGTCGCCGGGCTTTCTCGGGAAACCGATTTGTTGACGCGTTTTCTTCCAGGCTTCGAAATCCGTTTCGACGGACGCTCGCCAGGATTTGGGGCCGTCTGCGACCACAGGTCGCAGCTCGTTGTTTTGTCGCAGCTCGTTGTTGCCGATATAAAAATCGACTTCGGCGCCGGTGCTACGGCCGATCCAGTTGCGCTGCAACGCCTTGATGCTGTCGCTCCAATCGAGATCCTCCAAATCGCTTTCGAGACGGTCGGCGTAGGCCGTAATCCGCAGCATCCATGGACGGAGCGGCATTCGAACGACCGGATGGTTTCCCCGTTCGCTACGGCCTTGGATCACCTCTTCGTTCGCCAACACGGTTCCCAAAGCGGGACACCAATTGACCGGCGCTTCGATTTGGTACGCCAAACGGTGCTCGGCCCGGTACGTTTCGACGTCTGTTACGTCGTCAGGAATCGGAAGATCCGCGATCGGACGTCCTTTCTGCATGTCGTGATCGTACCACGTATCGAACAGTTGCAGGAAAATGAATTGCGTCCAGCGAAAATAGTCGACATCGGTCGTCGACAGTTCGCGGCTCCAATCGTAGGAAAAGCCGAGCATCTTGAGCTGCCGCTTGAAATTCGCGATGTTCGTCTCGGTGATCGTCCTCGGATGGATTCCGGTCTTTTTGGCCTGCTGCTCAGCGGGAAGTCCGAACGCGTCCCAACCCATCGGATGCAGCACCGAGGTTCCGTTCATCCGCTCAAACCGGCAAACGATGTCCGTTGCGGTGTATCCTTCCGGATGCCCGACGTGCAGACCGTTGGCGCTCGGATAGGGAAACATGTCGAGGACGTACATTTTCTTGCCGTCCTTGGCCGGAAGCCTCGGCGCCTCAAAGGTTTTGTTCGTTTCCCAATAATTCTGCCAAAAAGGTTCGATGACGGCCGGATTGTATTTCATGGAAGATTGGACGTTGAAACTCTCGGAGCCGTCGCCGAAACGCGGCGGCAAAACATCCATTATACCAAGTTCCGCCAACCTGTAAAGGAAAAAGTTGCTCGCCCTTGGGCGGTCGACCATCAAGGAACTTCACACGCCCCTTGGTTCTTGAGAAATTTCGAAAATTTGCAAAGACTTTCTCAAGAATTTCGCGAAAGATGTCGCAGGCGAAACCGGTCCGGCCATAAACACGTTGGCGGGACACGGCCCGCAACATTTAAAATCAACCTTCGAGCAATCAGGAGAAAAATCATGGCTTCCTTCAACACCACCCAACGATCTTTCGTGCTTTTCGGTCTTGTTCTCGTCGCCCTGTTCTTTTTCATGACGAATGGAGAAGTCCAAGCCAGAGATCGCCAGCCGAACAAACCGGCTCCGCGAGCCCCCTATTACTTTCCACAGCCCTTCGACTACCAAGGTGCTCTGGATCGGGCCAACAATCTGCCGGCCGTGTATTACTCGCCGCGGTACTACTATCCACCGTATCCGTATCCCTATCCGGCTCCTTATCCTTATCCGTATCCGGTCCCGTGCCCCTACCCGCATCCGGGAGCAGGACTCGGAATGGTTCGGTAGAATGGAGAAAGGAAAACTTTCGTCATCCCCGCGAAGGCGGGGATGACGTTTTTTAATGGAATCTACCGCCCGTAATTTTCAGCGACGAAATTCCAATTGACGAAATCGAGAAACGTCTTGACGAACTTCGCGCGATCGTTGCGGTAATCGACGTAATAAGCGTGTTCCCAAACGTCAACGACCAAGAGCGGCTTTTTGCCGTGCTTCAGCGGCGTGTCGGCGTTGGAAAGCGGTTGAATGTCGAGTTTGCCGTCGGCGTCGGCCGCCAGCCAGCACCAACCGGACCCGAAAATTCCGACGGCCTTCTTTTGGAACTCGTCAAGAAACGCTTCCAGATTCCCGAAATTGGTTCGAATTCGGTCGAGCAGCTTGCCGTCGAGGTTTCCGCCCTTGCCTTTCGGGGCCATGCAGTTCCAGAAGAACGTATGGTTCCAAGCCTGAGCCGCGTTGTTGAACACCGCGCCGGGTTCGGACTTCCTGACGATCTCTTCCAGCGACAATTTGGCTTCCGGCTTGCCGTCGAGGAGCTCCTTGAGCTTCTTGAAATATCCGGCGTGGTGTTTGCCGTAATGATAGCTCATCTGCTCTTCGGTCAGGAACGGTTGGAGGGCGTCCAAGGCGTACGGCAGCTTCGGCTGCGTGAACGGATCGCTCTTGGCTTCTTCGGCTCCGAAAAGGAACCCGGTCGACATCACGGCGCCGAACGCGGCACCCGCTTGCAGAAATTCTCGGCGTTGCATCGTTGGGAATTGGGGATAGGGGGTTGGGGATTGGGAATGGGGTGGGGATTGGGGAATTGGAAATCGAGGGAAAAAGAAATCTTTTATTTTTCTTCCTCCCCAATCCCCAATTCCCAAACCCCTATCCCCAGTTAGGCATCGGCACGGCGAGCATGGCGGCGATTGCCCGGACCAGTTCGCCTTCCGTTTCGGTGATTTGGCCGTCGTGGTTGACACAGACCATGATCGCTGAAAACAGTTGCTTTTTCAAGCCGGGCGCCGTCAGGGCCAAGGTTCGCAACGATTGATCGAACGCAAGGACCGTGCAGTCGGTACTTTGCGGCATTGCTCCATTGAATCCGAGTTCTTGCATCGCGGCGGAAAAAGCGGAAACGGCATCGGCGGAATTTTCGCTCCCGGAATAGGCAAGGTAAGCCAGGACGGCGACAATCGGCTGCCGAACGGAACCGAGCGTCGTGTATTGAACGCTCAGCGGTTTCGCCAAGCCGAAATAAATATCGAGGTCGCGGAGCAGCACGGCCTTGAGCGTGTATTCGAACAGGCTCATTTTCTGGTCGGCGGCAACCAACGAGTCGACAACACCGGAAAACTGCCGATATTGGGCGACGGAAAGCAGCTTGAGCGTCGCCGTGACCCGTTGCAGCAGCGGAATCCTCGCCGATTCCGAAACGTTTTGGAGTTGCGTGAAGGCCCGTTGCGTCAGGGCAACGACGGAACCATTTTCCTTCTCGGCGATTGAAGAGAATTGTTTTTGGCGGATTCCAGCGTCGGCATCCAGCAGAATGGCGTAAACGGTCGCCTTCGCGGACATCGGATCCCGAGCAGCGTCGCTGACGTCTTGCGGCAGGTTTTCGAGCAGAGCCCCGGCAACGAGAACCTGCGCCGGCGTCGGTGCCCCCATCTTGTCGAGAACACCCCCCATCGGCCCCAAAGAGCCGGGGACGGAGCGTACCCGCGCAGTCCCCGGATCTCCCGTTTTCGCTTTCTTTGGCTCCTCGTAAAAATTAACCGGCGCAATCCGCTCCGGAAAGCGTCCGTCGAAACTCGGATCGATGCGTCGAATCCGGGTCGTCAGATTGGGATGCGTCGCGAACAGTTCGCCGAGCGAGAACATCGAGCAGACGTTGCCGAAGAAAAGATGCGACGCTTCGGCGGCGTGTTCGTTGCTGACTTCGCTGCCGACGTTCGGACAGCCGATTTTTTTCAGAGCTCCGGCAATTCCCTCGGGATTTCGCGTGAACTGCACGGCGGAGGCGTCGGCCAAAAACTCCCGTTGCCGGGAGATCGCCGCCTTGATGATCGCGCTGAAAAGCATGCCGATCGAGCCGATGATCATGATCCCGATCGAAAAAAGGAGGACGACCATTCCGATTCCGGCGCCGCTGTTTTTGTCGTCGTTGCTGCGGCGGGGGGCGCTCGTCATGTAAAACGACATCCTCATACCGTAGTATCCGATCAGGACGAGCAGTTGCAGGCCGAAAAGGATTCCGATCAGCCGCAGGTTCATTCGCATGTCGCCGTTCAAAATATGGGAAAATTCGTGAGCGACGACACCTTGCAGCTCGTCCCGGGTCAGGAGTTCCATGGTTCCCCGGTTGACGCTGACGACGGCTTCGTTCGGCGAAAGTCCGGCGGCGAAGGCGTTGATTCCGTGTTCGTTGTCCATGACGTAGACGGCGGGAATCGGCACGCCGGACGCCAGGGACATTTCTTCGACGACGTTGTAGAGTCGCCGCTCGGCCGGATCGTTCGTCATCGGATGGATGCGGCGTCCGCCGAGCATTTCGGCGACCGCCTGTCCGCCGCCGGCCGAAAGCTGGGCCGTCTTCATGAGACTGCCGCCGCCGACCAACAACACGACACCGCCCAGAGTACACGCCAGAATCATCGGATCGATCGGCTGCGACGCCAAGCGGTCCACGGGATCCTGATTACTGCTTCCGGCCGCGACGATGAAGAAGACGAGCAGATAAATCGCCGCCGTGATAAACAGCATGGCGATACTGTAAAGGACGACGAGCAAGACCGTACGCTTCTTCGCCCGTTCCTGATGTTGAAAAAAGTCCATGGTGCAATGAAAACGAGTCACCCACGAGCCGGGACCTGTGGTCCCGAAGTATCGCGAGAAAGATGATTACCCTTATTTTACGCCGTTTCCTCCTCTTTTTCAACACGCCCTTTCGCGCGTCGGAGGCCGACGCGGCTAACGATGACATTGTTTTCTACGGCGACGTCAGGATTTCGAGATATCCACGACGAACGCTTTCGGTCAGTTCGAATTCGGCGGCCAGGGCAAGCAGCGCTTGCCGGGCGGATTCCATGTCGACTTCGGCGGCGATCGTTTCGAGTTCGGTGAACGTTCCGTGTTCGCCGCGACGAACGAGTTCCGGCAGCACGTCGAGAACCACGTCGAAGGAGCGACCGTTGCGTTCGAGATGCCCCCGACGTCGAATTTTCGCGACGACGGCCGCAGGCTGGAAACCGAGGGCGTCGAGAACATCGTGCCAGGGTTGATCGACGCCGAGGGAAATTTCGATTTCTTTCCGGGTCTTCGTCAGCGAATCGATTTTCGGGCCCTTGTATGTCAAAAAGCGTTCTTCGGAACCGTCGGCGAAGACACGGCGGCGAATTCGCAGGCCCTCGTCGGTTTGGGAAAAGTCCCGGGACGGATGGCGGTAGAATTGGTCGATCTCTTCGACCGGCGCTTCGAGGACGACGCCGACGGTTTCGAGTTTTCGTTCGAATTCGATCGCCGACGCGATCCGAAATTTCATTTCGACTTCGTACATAAACGTCAAAGAGCCCCGGGTGCAGCGGTACTCCGCGGAACCCGGGGGTAAAGCGGCAAAGGATGACAGGATTTCTTTACGACTCTATTTCGAACGGTAAATCACCTCGAACACGGCGTCGGCGTAACGTTCGCCGAAAGTCAACTGGCTCGGACGGTCGAAATGCGGGTCCTTGATGTCGCCCTTGAGCGGCGTCAATCCTTCGGCCGAAACCCAGGCGGAGCGGTCGAGGAAGTTGTCGATGCCGTGAATCATCGTGTTGAATTCTTCGCTGGCGTCGTCGCCGTCGGAATGCTTCCGCCAACGTCCGAGTTCTCCAGCAACGAAAAAGAGATCCTTGTCGCCAAGGTCGTTGCGAAAATCTCCGACCATCTTCCGGAGCTGGTTCGGATACGCGGCGACAGCGGCCGTCCTGCTGTTTCCTTCGCCCTGATGCCAAAGAATCGCTTTGTACTCGCCCCATTTTTTCGCGGCCAAAGCCCGATCCAGGGCCGCTTCGTAAAGACCGTCCTTGTTTCCTTTGGTCCACGAACCGATCGACGTTCCGCCCTTGGCGTTGACGACCAAACCGATCGGACGCTGGGTTTGTTCGGCGAGTTTCTTCGCGAAACCGTACGCCGGACTGATCTGCTGCATCTTGATGTCCTTGCGGACCGTCGAGTAGCGGTTGAGCGGATTGGTCGCCGGCTCCCAATTGCCGTTCGGCGTGAAAAGATAAACGTTCGGAATCTTTTCCTTGTCGCCTTTCGACTCGTCCATCGGACCGCGACCGGCCATGTTGGACTGGCCGACACACAGGAACAGGTCGAGTTTCGGCAGCCGTTTGAAAACGATTTGGTACGTTTTATTTCCGGCGTCGAGCGTCGCGGTTTGTCCGGCGGCGTCGACGACGGCGGTTGTCGTACCGAATTTCACCGTCGGCGTTTCCTTGGCGTCGAACGGCAGGTAGTATTCGTATTCGGTCCGGTTCGGATCGAAACCGTCGATCGCGATGCCGTCGACCGTCGGCGTTTCGGAGTTCGCCGCGAGACCGAACGGAACCATCAACGTGCAAAGAACGAAAACGAACGAAATTCGTCGAAACATGATACGCTTCTCTCTTTATTATTTGTACTGCGCAAGTTGCGAAACATCGAACATTGAACGAGGCTGGAGACTGTAGGCCGGAGGCTGGAGTTCTCGCTTTCCAACCGTTCCCTCCGGTCTCCAGCCTCCAGTCTTGGGGAAAAATGAAGGTCGCGTTCACAAACAAAGCCGTGAACTTGCGCAGTACAATTATTTGTCGTCGGAAAAAAAGTTTGATACGAGTCCCGCCAGGACGGCACCGAGAATCGGCGCGACGAGGAACAACCAAAGTTGCGAGAGCGACTCGCCGCCGACGAACACGGCCTGCGAAAGGCTGCGGGCCGGATTGACCGACGTGTTCGTGATCGGAATGCTGATCAAATGGATCAACGTCAGACACAAACCGATGGAGATCGGCGCAAAACCTTTGGGGGCGCGGGAATCCGTCGATCCGAGGATCACGAACAGGAAAATGAACGTCAACACGGCTTCGGCGACGAAAGCCGAAATCATGTCGAATCCGTCCGGCGAGAGCGCTCCGTAGCCGTTGCAAGCGAATCCGCCGATCGCTTTGCCGCTGTTCGTCAGGATGAAATACAGGACCGCCGCCGCCCCGATCCCCCCGAGAATTTGGGCGAGAAAATAGGGAACGATGTCTTTGACCGAAAACCGCTTGGCCGTCCAAAGGCCGACCGTGACCGCGGGATTGAAATGTCCGCCGGAAATATGTCCGACGGTGTAAGCCATGGTCAGAACGGTCAATCCGAACGCGGCGGCCACGCCGCCGAAACCGATGTGCTGGGCCGCAAAGACCGCGCTGCCGCAACCGCCGAAAACGAGCCAAAACGTACCGAAAAACTCCGCCGCCATGCGTTTCGATAAACTCATCGAACATTCCTCCGTAAAAATCGTTACTTGCCGACGCTCACGAACCGATTTCATGATGCGGGCGGGATCTTACAGGATTCTTCGATTTTCGAAAAGAGCAATCGAAACGGGAAATGTCACAAGAGCCGGGACCTGTGGTCCCGGAGAACAGGGGCTGCCCCAACATTCCGGGGGCACAGCTCCCGGCTCGTCGTTCTGTTGACGAATACTACTTCTTGCAGCCGCAACCGCAGCGGGCCTTGAGCTTCGGGAAGAGCGGTCCGGCATAAATCGCGGCGGCGCCGAGTTCTTCTTCGATGCGGATCAATTGGTTGTACTTCGCCATCCGATCGGTTCGGGACGCGGAGCCCGTTTTAATTTGGCCTGTACTCAGGGCAACCGCGAGGTCGGCGATGAAGGCGTCTTCCGTTTCGCCGCTACGGTGCGACGAAATCGAGGTATAACCGTTCCGGTGGGCGAGTTGGATCGCTTCGACGGTTTCCGTCACGCTGCCGATCTGGTTGACCTTGATGAGAATCGAGTTGGCGATGTTCTCGTCGATTCCTCGTTGGAGCCGCTTCGTGTTCGTCACGAAAAGGTCGTCGCCGACGAGTTGGACTTTGCCGCCGAGCTTGTCGGTCAGTTTCTTCCAGCCGTCCCAATCGTCCTGATCGCAGGCGTCTTCGATCGAAACGATCGGATATTTTTCGCACCAACCAGCGAGGAGGTCGACCATTGCGGCGCTGGTCATCGCCTTGCCGTCCATCGTGTATTCCTTCTTGTCGGCGTTGTAGAACTCGCTGCTCGCGCAGTCCATGGCGATGTAGACCTGCTTGCCGGGTTCGTAACCGGCCTTCGAAATCGCGTCCATGAGGGCCTTCAGGGCGTCTTCGTTGCTCTGGAGGTCGGGGGCGAACCCGCCTTCATCGCCGACGTTGGTCGACATTTTCATGCCTTTGAGCACGCTCTTGAGCGAATGGAAGACTTCGCAACCGCAACGGATCGCTTCGGAGAAGCAGCAGAATCCCAGCGGCATGATCATGAATTCCTGGATGTCGACTTTATTGTCGGCGTGGGCGCCGCCGTTGATCACGTTCATCATCGGAGCGGGCAGCATTCGGGCGCCGACGCCGCCGAGATAGCGGTACAGCGGCAGTTCGCAGAAATCGGCCGCCGCCTTGGCAACCGCCATGGAGACGCCGAGAATCGCGTTCGCGCCGAACTTGCTCTTGTTTTCGGTGCCGTCCAGTTCGAGCATCCGCTTGTCGACGGCGCTCTGGTCGAGGGCGTCCATTCCGCAGATTTCATCGGAAATCGACTCGTTGATGTTCGCAACGGCCTTCAACACGCCCTTGCCGAGATATTTCGTCTTGTCGCCGTCGCGGAGTTCGAGCGCTTCGTGTACGCCGGTGCTCGCTCCGCTCGGAACGGCGGCGCGACCGAACGAACCGTTCGCCAAACGAACGTCGACCTCGACGGTCGGGTTGCCGCGGCTGTCCAGAATCTGACGTCCCCTAATGTCGATAATCGTGCTTCCCATCATGTCTTTTCCTTAGCTAATTGATAATGTTTGAAAATCCAACCGGATTAACCGCTAAGAATACTCCAACAAAAGGAGACGGTCAAGAGTCCGAAAGAACTCCTCACGAGGATTGCAAAGTCGGAAACGTTTGCGAAAAGGGGGTGGATTTGTCTTTCCCCCTCCCCCCGGAATACCGGGGAGAGGGGACGGTAAAGTGAGTCCTCACAGGCCTCCGAAAAATCATCGGAAAACCATAGAACAAAATGGTTTATGTGTAGTTCATTGCGCTGTCGTATTAGGGAACGAACAACAGGGCGTCGACGGACACGAAACCGTTTGTTGCGGCGTTTTCGATCCGGACGAACGATTTCTTGTCGAAGGTCCACGTTCCGAGCGAAAGGAAGCGTTCGTCGCCGGCCGGTTTCTTTTTCTCGTCGACGACGATTTTTTCCTCGCCGCCAACGTGCTTGACGATGATCGGAACGTTGCTTGCCCGATTATCCGTCGAAACATAAGCAAAACGGACTTCGAATTTTTTCGGCTCGTCGCCGCTCATTTTGGCGCCGGGCCGGAACGTCAGCGTTCGGGAGCCCTTGCCGTCGTTGCCGTCGTGATAAGATCCGTTGCCGAAATAAACGTTGCCCCAGGTCGATTCCGTCCAATCGCCGACGGCGTCCGCTTCGGCGGCGAAGAAAAACAGGCCGAGCTTCGCTTCCTCGGGCGGCGGCATCAGATGGGAATATTCTTCGTCGCCGGTTTCCCACGGGAAGAACGGTCCGACGTCCGGAAGCCGCATGTTGTCGAAAGCCCGTTGAGCGGACTCGACGATTTCCTTCGGTTCGTCATAAATCCGAATTTCGCAGACCGCCGCCGCTTGAAATTCCGTGAAACGAAATCTTGTCGTTTCGACGTCGCCGACCGGCAGCACGAGCCGTCGATGTCGGTTGTCTTCCAAACGGAAAACGTCCGCCCAATCGCCGTCCTTGAATATTTGCAGCGAAAACGTTTTCGGGGCCTGCGTCTTCGTCTGGAACGCAATCTGAACGATGTTGAACTTGACGGGGTTCTCCCACGAAAATTCGACCCCATGCGGCGTCTCGGCGTCGACGAGCGGTTTCCACGACGACGGATCCTTGCCGTTGAGCCGCGAAAAACCGTCGACGATTTTCGAAACGGGATAATCCGCTTCCTCGCTGGACGCCGTGAGTTTCGCCGTTCGGGCTAAATCGTTCGGATCCTTGCCGGGCAAGTCGATCAGGTACGAGCCTTCTTTCAGAAGCTGCTGTTGAACGTCCCCGATATACTTTTCGCAAAGTTCCCGCGGACCGACCTTTTTTTGCACGGCAATCGCCGACGCGGTTCCGACGGCGTGTCCGAGCAGGGCGTTCGTCAACATCACGCGGGTATTCGACAGGCCGAGATGGGTTGCCGACAGATTGCGTCCCGCCATCCAAAGATTCGGAACGTTTTTCGAGTACAGCGTGCGCAACGGAATCGAGAAATACTGTCTCGGAAACGCCGCTTCGGGATGATCGTGATGGAGTCCCGGTTGACCGTCGTGGAAAAAACCTTCCGAATAATGGTCGTCGCAAACCCAACCACCGAATGCAACTCGATCCGGAAACAATTCCTGGCTCCCAATATCGTTTTGCGACAAAACGTAATCGCCGATCAGCCGCCGACTTTCACGCTTTCCCGCAACATGTCCGAGCCAAAGCATTTCAGCGAACGGTAGGACCGTTGGCCTGCTGGGAGCTTCCGCTCCGGAGAGAACAACCCGCTCCCGCTGGTCGCTGGTATCGCTCGCTGCATGACGTTGGTTTCCGCCGTCCGTGCCGTGTTCTTGGCAGTGATTCTTGAGATGGTCCCACAAACCGAGGTTGAGCCGCAATAAATCGTCGCGAATTTCCTCGGCGTCTTGAATCGTGTCGCGCATTCCTCCCAGTTCGATGATCCATTGCCATTCGACGTTGGTCGTCGTGAATCTCGGATGCCGGTTCTTCGGGATCGACTCGCAGGTTGGAAACTGATACATCCATGCTTCCCCTTTGAAATGCTTCGGTTCCTTGGCGAAGCCGGTTGCGAATTTGATGCCGCTGCCCATCGTGAGTCGGGTTTGTTCCTGCGGCGCCCACGGCTCCTGATGTTGATCGAACGATTCCTTTCCGTGTCGGAATTCCGCCCCCGCCGACGCGCCGAGATTGCCGTCTCCCGTACAGTCGATGAACTGAGCTCCCCGAAACCTCGTTTGGAGACCTCGTATCGTGTCGACGGCCTTGATTTCCTCGATTCGGGTTCCATCCGAGTTCATCGACACGCCGACGGCCCGGGTGTTGAGAAAAAGTTTCAGCTTGGACTCGTTCTTCACCCAGCGGAGCAATCGGCTGCTGTAAAGTTTTCCCTCTTCGGTCCGTTGCTTTCCAGCGGTTCGATATTCCTCGATCAGGCCGGTTTCGTTGGCGTCGTTCGGCGGAGCCCCGGCGCTCCAGAGTCCGACGGGAGGAACGAGCACTTCGGTGCTTGCGTTGCCGCCGAGAACGGGCCGATCCTGGATTAGCGCAACGGACGCTCCGTTCCGAGCCGCCGCGACCGCCGCCGTGCAGCCCGCCAAGCCGCCGCCGACCACGACGACGTCGAACGTCGCCTGCTCCGAAATGTTAAGCGTTATCGGACGATTTCCCGGCAGCGGTTTCCAGTCGGTTTTTTTCGACAGAACAACGGCATCGCAGCGGCCGTAATATCCGGTCAGATCGTGCAGCCGCAGTTCGTGCTTTCCGGCGTCGAGCTTGACCGTTTCGACTTGCTCCCATTGCCAACCGGTTTGGCCGGACGCTCCATAGACCGTTGAAAGTTCCTTGCCGTCGAGAATTACCGTAAACCGGCCCGGATGGTGCGACGGATACCAATCTTTCGTCCGCAACCAGAGTTTGTACTCGCCGGGCTCGTCGACCTGGAACGTCGTCACGGCGTCGGCGACCGGCTTGCCGATTCCCGTCGCGAGAAGATAGGTCGAGCCCATCTGGTCGATGAACTGCGAGTCCGCCGACCAGCCGCCGGGATTCTCGAATCGCTCCGCTTCGAGCCAAATCGTTTCATCGCCGTAAAGGATCGCGGCGAAAACAATGGAAGCGATAAAGAAACAACAGGGTTTCATCGTATTCTCCGCTTGAAAGCTTTGGATCCGTTCGGCGCCCCGCTTGCGTTTTAGCCGCGCAGCGCGAAATCGTTTTCAGATAAAAAAACCAAACCGCTTCCTGACGGTCGCGGCTCCGAAAGACATCAATCTTTTATTTCAGCATTACCGGCCTCGTTCCGAGGACGACGTTGAGTTCGACTTTTTTGCCGTCGCGGACGACTTCGACCTTGGCCTTGGCGTTCGGCTTCGAAAGAATAATCGTATGCATCAGGTGCAGCGGATCGCGGACTTCTTCACCGTTCCAATGGAGAATGATGTCGCCGATCTGCATTCCGGCATCCTGGGCCGGCGAAGGCGACAGGAAACCGTCGACGAAGACGCCGATCGGCTTTTTCAGGCCCATCGACTCGGCGTCCTGAGCTGTCGGCGGCTTCATCGAGATACCGAGCCAACCGTGTTGCATCTTGCCGTATTTTCGGATCTCTTCGTAAACCCGCTTGGCCAAAATGCTCGGAATCGCGAAACCGACGCCTTGGAAACTCTCGCCGATGATTGCCGTGTTGATTCCGATCAACTCGCCGCGCAGATTGACCAGCGGTCCGCCGCTGTTGCCCGGATTGATCGCCGCGTCGGTCTGGAGATAAACCTGAACCCGGGCGCCGCCGGGCGTCGGATTGTATCGTTCCTTGGCGCTGATAATCCCTGACGTTACGGTGTGTTCCAAACCGAACGGATTGCCGATCGCGACGACTTCGTCGCCGATTTCGAGGGCGTTGCTGTCGCCCCACGGCATCGGCGTCAGGTCGGTCGCGTCGATCTTGATCACGGCGAGGTCCGTCGTCGGATCCTGACCGACGATATACGCTTTGTCAAAGGTTCGACCGTCGCTCAATTGGATCGACACGGCCTGAATGTTCGCGATGACGTGATTATTCGTCAGAATAAAGCCGTTCGGATCGACGATCACGCCGCTGCCGCCGCCTTCGCCCATTGCGCCGCGGCCGACGGGGGTCAGCGTTCGAATTCCGACGACGCTCGGACCGGCCGCCTTGGCGACCCACGGAACCCGCTGCTCCGGCTGCGGCAGCTTGCCGAGCAACTTTTGGGCGACCTCCGCCTTGGCCCGCTCCTGTCCCCGGCTGACGGAGAACACGATTTGCTCCGCAAGCCACGGAATCGTCATGACGCCGATCAGAAACAGGAGCAGGAACAGCATCATCGGCAGCCGCCGCCGTTCCGGCGGTTGCGGTTGCTGTGGAGTTTCCGTTTCCAGACGGAAAAATGAAACGTCGATCGGCTGCGGCGTTTGGTGCGGGTCCATGGATATTTTGAGGGAACGAATAAAAGCCGGAATGGAGGCGGTACTCCGCCGTAATGACGGACTCATACCGTTATCACGTCCCTCCGTCATTGCGCCGGAGTACCGGCTTCATTCCGGCTTTTATTTTTTTGTTTTTATTTTCTAACGATCCAGTTTTCGAGGGCGAGACGTAATTTCGTCGGATCGATCGGTTTGGTCAGATGGTCGTTCATTCCGGAGTCGATGCTCCGTTGATAGTCGATGTCCATGGCGTTGGCGGTCATCGCGATGATCGGCAGTTTGGCGATTCCCGGTTTCTCCAGTTTTCTGATTTCACGCGTCGCGGTGAGTCCGTCCATGATCGGCATCTGGATGTCCATGAGAATCAAGTCGAAGTCTCGTTCCCGAACCGCGTCCACCGCTTTTTGACCGTTGTCGACGACGGTCAGGTCGACATTGGACATCTTGAGCAGTTCCGAGGCGACCAACTGATTGATCTTGTTGTCCTCGACAAGCAGCACTCGGGCGCCCTTGACGTGATCTTCCGTTTCGACGTCGACCACTTCGCAGCGTCGCTCCTCGATGGGCTGGGAAACGAGCGCGTCGAAAACCGCGTCCCGGATCGACGTGAAGTTGACCGGTTTGACGATGAATCCGGCAAGTCCCAATCCTCGGGCCTGTCGAATACATTCGCTACGATCGTAGGCGGAAACCATTAAAATCTGCGGCAGATCGGCGAGTTCTTTCGATCCGCGAATTTGTCGAACCGTTTCGAGACCGTCCATTCGAGGCATTTTCCAGTCGAGCAGCACGATTTGGTACGGATCGTGTTGATTGACGGCTTGAATCAACATGGAAACCGCCGCGCTGCCGGAATCGACCGCATCGACCCGCATGTCGAAGGACTGAACGATGTTTTGGATTATCTCCAGTGCCGCGTGGTCGTCGTCGACGACGAGCGCCCGTTTTTTCGACAACAGGGGCGTCCGATCTCCCGAAGCCGCTCGATGCGTCTTGGGTAACTGGAGCTGAAACCGAAAGACCGTGCCCTGTCGGAGAACGCTTTCGACCTCAATGGTTCCGCCCATCAACTCGACGAGATTTTTCGTGATCGCCAATCCCAATCCGGTGCCCCCGTAACGGCGGGTCGTCGAACCGTCCGCTTGGGAAAACGATTGGAAGAGTCCCTTGAGTTGCTCCGGCGTCATACCGATTCCGGTGTCCTCGATCGAGAAACCGAGCATCATGAAATTCAGATCGTCAACTTCACGATGGACCGAAATCGACACGGAACCTTTTTCCGTGAACTTCACCGCGTTGTTCAGCAGATTGGTCAAGACCTGCCGCAAGCGGAGCGGATCGCCGAGCAGATATTCGCCGTCGACTTCCTGGAGTCGAACGTTCAGTTCGAGTCCTTTGTCTTTCGCTTTCTGCTCGATCAGCTCGGTCGCTTCGCGGACCACGCCGGCGAGGTGGAACGGAATACGCTCCAATTCCAGTTTTCCGGCTTCGATTTTGGAGAAGTCGAGAATATCGTCGATGATTCCGAGCAGGTTCGTCGCCGCCGTCTGGATTTTCGTCAGGAAATCATGCTGCTTCGGCGACAGGTCGGTCTGGAGGCAAAGAAAGGTGATTCCGAGGACGGCGTTCATCGGCGTTCGGATTTCGTGACTCATCCGGGCGAGGAACTCGCTCTTGGCCCGGGTTCCCGATTCGGCAAGGTCGCGTGCCAATGTCAGCGCTTTTTCGGTCCGTTTCAGATCCGTGATGTCGACGAGCCAACTAAGAATCGATGGTTGGCCTTCGTACTCGATTTTCAAACCGGTGTAGAGAACATCGCGGAGCGTGCCCTCGGCGCCGTATATTTGGAAGTTGAAATTCCGGACGATTCCGTGGGTTTCGATTTCCTTTAACAATTCGTCCCGCTCGGCCGGATTGACATAGATCGAAAGAATCGGTTCGCCCACCTTGATGCCACACAATTCATGAAACCGTTTGTTGGCCGACAGGAGACGGCCGTCCCGAGTGGTCGCGACGCCGATCGGGCTGGTTTCGACGATTCGTTGGAAAAAAAGTCGTTCGTTTTCCAGGGCGGCGGCTGTATTTTCCCGCATGATGGCCGACGCGATCAACATTCCGGCCGTTTTGAGGACGCCTTCCTCCGGACCGCTCCAGACTCGTTCACGATGGCAGTCGTCGAAGCCGATGAAGCCCCAAAATTCCTTCTCAAACATAATTGGAGCGACGAGAATCGAAATGATTCCCTGCGGCGAAAGCTGATCCTGCTCCGCCTGCGGCATGTTGCGGACCAAATTGTTGATGCAACGGTCGGCCGTCAAGTCGGCTTCCCACGTCGGAATCGCCTCCTCGAACGCGATGCCGACGGTCAATTCGTTGCCCTGCTGCGGTTCCGCACCGAGCGACCATTCATAAACCTGCGTCGTGTAGAGCCGTCCGTCCTCACCGCGATGATTTTTCCAAATATACACCCGGTCGACTTCCGATGCCTGTCCGAGCAGGTCGAGGACCTTCCAGATCGCCAGATCGAAACCGTTGCCGCTGGACGAAAGCAAAATTCTCGCCGATTCGTTGGACGCAGCCAAGAGCCGATCCCGACGGAGAATCGCTTCCTCGATCGAACGAAATGCCGTGACGTCCTGGAGCGTGCCGGTAATCCGTTGCGGTTGTCCTTCCGGCGCAAACTCGACGATACCGCCACGGGCATGGAGACTGACCCAGGTTCCATCCTTCGCCGCGATACGGTAAACAACATCGCAAATAGTTCGTGTGCCGGAAAGAAGACCGGCGAGCTGCTCCACCGTTTGAGCCCGATCGTCCGGATGGATGAGCCCCGCTAACTTTTCCAACGTCAGGGGAGCAAGATCGCGTTCGGAATAGCCGTATTTTCGGAGAAACTCCGGATTGGCCTGGAAAATTCCTTCGGTCGGCGACACCTCCCACGTTCCGACTTCCGCCCAACGAAGAATGCATTCCATCTGGTCCCGATATTTTACGAGACTTGGATCAAATGAGGGCGGGATCAACGAAGGGTCGGACATTGAACGACGAAATAGAGCGGGAAGAAAATTTCTCTTCGTATTGTATCGCCCCCCTTGTTTACGGTCAATCCGCCGTTGAAAGTGTGGGGCGTGAAGAGTATACTGCATCCGATGAATTCGCCAAAACAACAGCCGGAAGGGAGGCGTACTCGCCGTACTGACGGAGAAGCGACGAACAATCGTGTCCCGAACACTCCGTCAGTACACCGGAGTACCGGTTCCCTTCCGGCTGTTAAAACGAATGCCACGAAATTTACTCCGCTTGTTCCATGACAACACCGAATCTTTCGATCGTCGCCCTGAGCCAGATGGAAAACAATCAGGAATCGGATTTCTTCGCGTTGCTTGCCGAAAAGGAATTGCACCAAACGAAGGAAGGCAAACCGTATCTGAAGGTCGCGTTTCGGGACTCGTTTCGGATCGTTCGGTTTCCAATCTGGTCCGACATTCCGATTTACAAGGATTTCAAGACGCTCCGGGCGGGGACCTTCTGCAAGTTGCGGGCGCTGTATCGGATCACCGGTTACGGTCCGCAACTGGAGATTCGCCGCATTCGAGCGGTCAACGACGAGGACGCCAAGGACGGTTTCGATCCGGCCCTGTTGCGACCGGCGTCGCAATTTCCCTTGGAGTCGATGTTCGACGAAATTTTGGCGATTGCGTCGGACCATGTCGGCAAGGGACCGCTCTTAAATTTGATCACGAAGATTTTCAAGGAAAATCGGGACGCGATTTTGGTCGGCGTCGCGGCAAGGCAACATCATCACACGTTTTGCGGCGGACTGCTCGAACACACGCTTTCCGTGACGAGGATCGCCGTTTCGTTGGTCGACCATTATCACTCGATGTATCCCGAATGTAAAAAGGAGATTTCGCGGCCGCTGGTCGTTGCCGGAGCGATTTTGCATGACATGGGAAAGGTCCGAGAGTTTACGCACGAAGTTGCTTCGCCGCAACATTCCGTCGCGGGGGAACTGATCGGACATATGCTGCAAGGTCGCGACATGGTCCGGGAAGCGGCCCGGGGACTCAATCTGAATCCGGCCGTTCAGACTCATCTGGAGCATATCATCATTTCCCATCAACGGTTTGCCGATTGGGGCTCCCCGAAGCCGCCGATGTCTCTCGAAGCGATGTTGGTCCATCACGCCGATTCCTGCGACGCCTTGGTCGGCTCCTTCCGCAACGTTTTCGCGCAAGAAGAAGGCGAATCCGAGCTGACGTCGAAGAAAAACGTGATCGGATACCCGCTGCTCAAACCGGCGAAACCGTGATAGAATGAGGGATTCTCTTCAAGAGCCGGGACCTGCGGTCCCGGAGCGTACCGAAAAATGTCGTCTCCTCCATTAACCGCCGTCTGTCCCCAATGTTCCCGGGAGGTTCCGCGTCTGGACGCCGACCCTGACGGCGGTTGGGAAAAATGCGAGCACTGCAACGGTATTTTTCTCGTCCTCGATGAAATCAACGAACGGCCGCCCGGCGCCCGGATCGACATCGTTAAGGAGCGAGAGCGGTTGACGTTGACGGCTCGTCCTCGGACTTCACCGACCTGGCGGATGATTCTTTGTTATCTGACGGCTCTTTTTTCATTGTTCCTGACGTTTTGGATTCCGGCGACGCTTGAGCAAACGGAGACTTGGTCGATCATCGGACATTCCGTTCTCGCTTTGTTTTACGGAACGGCAACGTATCTTTTCGTCAAAAAACTGTTCCGTGAGGAAAATTATTCTTTCTCGCTGCTCTTCGACGACGAATCCGTCGTTTTTCGAAGGCGGTTGTTCCCGTTCATGGGAAGAACGTTCCGTGTTCCGATGAAAGAGATCGTTCAACTGGAATCGAGAGCGATCGACGAAAAAAAGCAGGAAGGCGAGCGACGACTGCTTTTCCATTATTTCGACTCGCGAAAACGGGAACGTCTTTTCAGCGTGTATCCGGCGTCGCAGGTCGAGGAGCGTTGGATTCTCGATGAATTGCACGAATTCCTGAAATCGACGCCGGGTGGTTCGCCGATCGTTCCGTTCGCTCATTTCGTGTCGCATCCGTCGGAATCTCTTGCGGTCCGAGCGGTCGGCGACACGATGTTCGTCCGAATCTACTGTCCTCGCTGCGGAATGAGGATCGACGTCCACGATCTCGACCTCGCGTCCGGCAAAGCAATTTGCCGCCAAAAAAATTGCGACGAACGGTTTATCTGGTGGGAAACGCCGCCGCCTTCGGAACACGATCCGGAGATTCGACGGAGGCAACAAGTTCATGAAAATTATTCCGACGTTCGGGCGTTCCATTTCGCGAACGCCGCCGATCCGTTCGAATCGTCTTTCGAACCTCGTCGTCCGTTGCTGTCTCGACAACAACGACACCTCGCCGTTTCGCGACCGTCGATTTATCTTGACAAGGACCGCCTGACGATCCGGGTCAAGGGAATCGAACCGTTCAACGCTCCTCGTTTCTTCGGCGGCGTGATTCTTGCCGTCGGATTCGCCGGCTTTGCCTTGACGATGCTCGTCTTGTCCCTCGCAGCGGTCGTTCTCGTTTTCCAAGGCGGATTAAACGAAGAGTTCGGCGTTCCGGCTTTGGGGGGAATCTTGTTTTGTCTTTTTCTATGTTGCCTGCCGTTTTCGTTTTTTTATGGGGCGATTCTCCATCTGAACGCCCGACATTGGGGCGAATGGGCCTTGACGCTTGACCAGGCGTCGCTTCGGTATCGCCGCCGCAGTTTGGGAATTCGGCGATCCTGGACGGTTCCACTGGACCGGTTGACCGGATTTTACGTGATCGGTCGAAAACCGACGATGATTTCGTTCCTTCCTGAAGAAATCGCGAACCACCTCGTTCGTTTCGATGTCGGGCGCAAGTCGTATTATTTTCCTTGCGGTAGCGAGGAACATCGAAATTGGGTCGCCTCGGAAATCGTCGAATTCCTCGCCGTTCGCGGCTGGGACGCCGGAGACGGAATCGTGAGAAGAAGTTAAGGGCCCCATCCCATTAGGCGACCCGCTTGCGTTTTAGCCGCGAAGCGCTATTTCCTTGCAGACAAGAAATGAAAAAAGGAGCCGGAAGAACGGAGTCAGGAAACGGAAACCACATCGTGTCCCGTTTCTCCTAACTCGTATCTCCCGACTCCTTTCTCTGACGTCTTCGCTCATTTTCCAACGGACTGCATCAGGCCCCGGAGATCGGGATCGTTCGGCAGTCGCTGGTCGGCGAGTTCGAACACCTTTCGGGCGTCGACGGTTCGACCTTCGCTGGCCAACGCATGGATCCAATGATAGTAGATATGCAGTTGGTTTTCGCGAAACTTGGTGTAGTTCGGATCAAGGTACACGCCCTGATCGAGAAGGACCGCGGCGAGATCGTATCGCTTGTTTTCTCCGACGAGCTTGATCGACCAGTTGTTGATCGACGCGAGCAGGTTGCCCCACGCCGTTTCGCTGACCGGATCGAGCTGCAGCGCCTTGAGATTCGCGACGATCGCTTCGGCGAACTTCTCCTCGGCAAGGAAATCGACTCCCTGATTGTAGTAGATCGTTGCGACCAACTGAACCGGAGAGATCTCCCGGAGCTTTTTCAACGCGGCGTTCGGATCGACCGCCGATTCCGTCCCGGCGACCGCCGAGTTTGTCGGAGCGAAGGCGGCCGGAGCCGTGCGACTGATCGTCGCTTCCCGGCGGGCCGTTTCGTTCTGCAACGAAAACCAGTTCGGACAGGTCGTTTCGAGGTTCATCGACTCGCTGCCGAACTTGACCCGGCTCAGCGCGTGTCCCGGCATTTCGAGAGCGACGACATTCAATCCGGCCTTTTCGGCGACGCAGTTGAACAGGACCGTTGCGCTGACGCAGTTGAAATGTCCCGTGTCCAACGTCCGAACCAAATCGGTGCAGTTGATGTCGTAGGTACTCGTCAAAATTTGGCGATGAATCGCTTCGAAAACTTCCTTCGTCAGGTTTTCCGGCGACGGATCGTTTCCGAGCTTGGCGTAAACCGCGGCGAGGACATTGTCCAGTCGGGCCTCATAATCACGGATCTTCCGGGAATCACGAACTCCCTCGGCGACCAGCGTCGCTCGAAAAAGGTCGAAATTGTCCCATGTTCCGTCTTTGGCGTCCTGGAGCAGGGCTCGTTCGACTTGATCGACGTCCTTCAACAGGAATCCGTAGCTCGTCGGTAACTGTCCTGTCGACGCGACAACACGTCGATCCAGGCTGATCAGGTATCCGTTGGTCGAATTCGCGGCGTTTCGGGCGTCTTTCTCGGTGATCGAACCGTGAAAACGCAAAATGTCCTGTCGCATGACTTCCGCGTTTCCCGTTCCGGCCGCGCGGGCATCTCCGGCGGCACAGACTGGACCGCTGGAAACGAAGGCGACGAAGATCAGGAGTCCGAGGAAAAAGCTCCACAAAACTTTTTCGATTGTTCCTTTCCGTGTTGACGTGGTGTTCAGGGAGCGTGACGTTTCTTGATAGCTAATAGACGTTCGGCTCATGGTATTGCCCCCCCATGATAATTGTTGACGGCTGGTTGTAAAAGAGCACGCTGTCCGAATCGCGACCTCTCCCAAAATCGGGGCGGGACAACGAATCAGGACGTCCCCATCATACGGCAATCCCTGAAGGTTTGCAGCCCGAAATTGAGTTTTTTTCAATAAATCGATCCAAAAAGCGTTCGCGGAGGAACTGTTATTCACAAAGCACGGATTGTGTCGATTTCGTAGAGTTTTCATGGCGTCCTGCCTTTCTCCCGGGGGAAGTTCGTGCTACAACGAATATGCGGTCTCGATTTCTAATGATGTTACGCAGAAATCGAATAAACGGATCGACTCTTGAAACTTTTTTGAGATTTCGGGGTTAATTCGAGAAGAAAGACGGAATAAACTGAAATCCCTCGTCATCCCCGCAAAGGCGGGGACCTAGACGGAAAGCATCACTATCCGTTTGCACCGTTTCCTGTTGGGTATTTTGGAACGGTGCAAACGGTTTTTGAACCGTGTTCTCTAGTACAAAGTTAACGAATTGACATTCGTGGAAACGGAAAAAATATCGTCATCCCCGCGCAGGCGGGGACCTAGAGAACAGGTTTTAATAGGTTCTTGCAAACGTTATTGACGGATGCAAACGGGCAACAACGCCTTTCGCCTAGGTCCCCGCCTTCGCGGGGATGACGGAAACTTGCCCGAAACGTCATCATTTTGCCAATATCCCCATGAAACACGTCTTCCTGCTATTCATCCTGCTCTGTGCCGGAGGAGCGGCAACGTATTACGCGACCCACCGGAACGGCGGCGAACCTGTCACGCGACTGTCGACGGTTCCGATCCTGCGCGGCGACCTGCTCTCGACGGTTAACGCAACCGGAACGCTGGAACCGGAGGAAGTCGTCAACGTCGGCGCGCAGGTCGCCGGACTGATCGTCTCGTTTGGCAAGGATCCGGACACGCCGTCGAAGCACGTCGACTATTGCAGCATCGTCGAACAGGACGCCGTGCTGGCGGAAATCGATCCGACGTTCTACAAAGCGGCGGTCGAACAGGCCCAGGCGACGCTGCAAAGTTCCGAAGCGAACCAACTGCAACTCGAAGCCAAACTCCGGCAGACGGAAAACGAATGGAAGCGGAACGAATCGCTCCTGGCGAACAAGACGATTTCCGAAACGGAATACGATACGGCCAAAGCGAATTATGAAATCGCGAAAGCGAACATCAGTGTCGGCAAAGCAACCATCCGGGCAAACAAGGCGATGCTTGACACGGCGGAAATCAATCTCGGTTATTGTACGATCAAGTCGCCGGTTCGGGGCACGGTCATCGAACGGCGTGTCAACATCGGCCAAACGGTCGTCGCCAGCCTGAACGCTCCGAGTTTGTTCCTGATCGCCAAGGACTTGAGCAAAATGGAGGTCTGGACTTCCGTCAACGAAGCGGATATCGGGAAGATCAAATTGAACATGCCGACTTGGTTCGCCGTGGACGCGCACGAAAACGAGACGTTTCGCGGGACCGTAACGCAAATCCGGATGAACGCCCAGATGACGCAAAACGTCGTAACGTATACCGTCGTCGTGACGACCGACAATTCGCACGGAAAATTGCTGCCGTACCTGACGGCGAACGTTCATTTCGAAGTCGAAAAAAGACCGCAGGTCCTTTTAGTTCCGAACGTCGCGCTGCGCTGGTCGCCGGACGCGACGCAACTCGATTCGTCGGTCGACAAGTCCGTGCTTGATGAAACGAACGCCAAATCGGAAGGCAAGGGCCGGATCTGGATCGCCGCCGGGAACCGCGTGAAGCCGCTGGACGTCGTCGTCGGCGCGACGGACGGTTCCGTTACGGAAATAAACGGCGACGGCGTGACGGAAGACCTGCCGGTCGTCGTCGGCGAAGACGAATCTTCCGCCGAACCGCAGGAAGAGGAAACCAGCAACCCGTTTTTGCCGAAATTTCCGGACAGGAACAAGAAGAAGTCCAAGTGAAAAAGGGAGCGTTTTCGGATCGGGGGCGGAACAATCGAGTGAAATACCGCAAGAAGACTTGAAATGACCGTCCCCTCTCCCTCGGGAGAGGGTTAGGGTGAGGGGCGCTGTGCTTGAAACGAGGAAAAACCGTCAAGAAAAATCTCTGACTCTTTATTCGTTTACTTTTTCATTTGCTTTTTTCATGGTCCCTGATCTGACGTCTCACGCCCCTCACCCTAGCCCTCTCCCCAGGGAGAGGGGAGGGGTATCAATACGTGTTCAAAATTCTGACTCCGCCCCCAAGGGCCAAACGCTCCCAGTGAAAACGAGTTGCCGAACAACGTTCGACGGTAAGATGTCATGGAACTGATCCGCCTCGAAAATATTAGCAAGACGTACCATCTCGGCGAAGTCGACGTCCCGGTGCTGCGCGGCGTGTCGCTGACGATCAAACGCGGCGAAATGGTCGCGCTGATGGGCGCGTCCGGCTCCGGGAAAAGCACGCTCATGAACATTCTCGGCTGCCTCGACCGGCCGAGTTCCGGCGAGTATTGGCTCGACGGAAAAGAGATGAGCAAACTCTCGCCGAACGAGCGGGCCCTGGTCCGTACGGAAAAACTCGGATTCGTGTTCCAGAATTTCAACCTGCTGGCCCGGACCACGGCGATCCAGAACGTCATGATGCCGCTGGATTATTCGTTGCAGCGCCCTCACGAACGGGACGCCCGGGACAAGGCGTTGGGACTCTTGAATATCGTCGGGCTCAACGACCGGCTCGACCACACGCCGTCGCAGATGTCCGGCGGCCAACAGCAACGGGTCGCGATCAGCCGTTCCCTGGTCAACAGTCCGGCGTTGCTCCTTGCCGACGAGCCGACGGGAAATCTCGATTCGTATACCAGCGTCGAGATTTTGAAAATGTTTCAAAAACTCAACGACGAAGGAATCACGGTCCTTCTCGTAACACACGATCCCGACGTCGCCAAGTACGCCCACCGGACCATCCGGATCGTCGACGGAATGATCGCCCCCACAGAGCCCGAAGCGTCAGCGAGGGGCCGGGCCGAATCCCTCGCTGACGCGTCGGGCTCTGAGAATTCCGAAAAAACCGTAACGCAGAGCACCGCGTTGTTGCAGGCCGCGTTGCAACCGTCCGCCCTGCCCGCTTCGAAATATCTGGCTTCGTTCTTTCCCGTGACGATCCGGACTGCGCTGCGGGCGTTGCGACGAAACAAGATGCGGTCGGCCCTTTCGGCGCTCGGCGTGATCATCGCGGTTGCGGCGGTCATCGCGATGACGGAAATCGGCCAAGGCTCGAAAGAAATGTTGCGCAAAAACATCGCGAGCATGGGAGCGAATTCGATCATCGTCTTTTCCGGGGCGGCCAGCCGGGGAGGCGTCAACAAGGGAACCGGAAGCGCGATGTCGCTGACGCCGCAGGACGCCGAGGAAATCTTGAAACAGTGTCCCGCCGTACGAAACATCGCCCCGCTGGTCAATACCCGGGTCCAGATCGTCGCCGGCAACAGGAATTGCGTACCGGAAAATATTTACGGGACGACGCCTTCCTACCTCGACGTCGGCGAATGGCATTTGGCCTCGGGAGAGATGTTCACCGACCGCGACGTTCGCAACAGCAACAAGGTTTGCGTCCTGGGCAACACGGTCAAAAAGGAACTTTTTCCGAGCGGCGATCCGGTCGGAAAGGATATTCGGATCAACAACGTCACGTTCCGTGTCGTCGGCGTCCTGGACCGCAAAGGGGCGAACATGATGGGCATGGACCAGGACAACATCGTGTTCGCGCCTTGGACGACGATCAAATATCGGGTCAGCGGGACCACGCTGACCAGCACGAACCAGAGCGGAAACGCGAGCGGCGAAGCGTCCGCGACGGCGGAAACGATTAACTCGCTCAGTTCGCTCTATCCGGGCTCCACGTCGTTGTACCTTTCCCGTACGGCAACACAGGAAAGCGACACGCCGCAGCCGGTCCGGTTCACGAACGTCGACGTGATCATCGCCAAAGCGGTCAGCGGACAGAAAGTCGAAAAAGCCGTGACGCAAATCACGGAATTGTTGCGCGACCGGCATCGTATCAAACCGGACGCGGAAGACGATTTCGAGATCCGGACCATGGCCGAGTTGATGAAGATCATTTCCTCGACGACGCAGTTGATGAGCACGCTGCTGCTGGTCGTCGCGTTGATTTCGCTGCTCGTCGGCGGCGTCGGGATCATGAACATCATGCTCGTTTCCGTGACGGAGCGGACCCGGGAAATCGGCCTGCGCATGGCGGTCGGCGCCCGGAGCTTCCATATTTTGCGACAATTTCTGGTCGAAGCCGTCGTCCTCTGCGTCGCCGGCGGCGCAATCGGCGTGCTGCTCGGTCGCGGAGCGTCGCTGATCGTTCGACTGGTCGCTCGTTGGCCGGTGCAGGCGTCGTGGGAGATGATTATCGCTGCTGTCGCGGTATCCGTCGGCGTCGGCGTGATCTTCGGTTTCTATCCCGCTTGGAAAGCGTCTCGGCTTGACCCCATCGAGGCGTTGCGGTACGAATAAGGGAAGTTTGAACGACGGTTTCAATCCAGATTATCGACAAACTCGTCCAGTGACGCGCACGTAACGGCCAAGGCGGTCAGGTCGGACAATTTCTCAAAGTCGTCGATCTTCGAAAGCTTCTTTTGGAGCGTTGCGGAAAGCCGTCCGAACCGGGTTTTCAACACGGTAAGAAT
>JAVBQW010000064.1:0-6896 GCA_031548665.1 Thermoguttaceae bacterium | reverse complement strand
TCATCGACGTCGGAACCGTCGAGAAGCATTTGTCCGCCGATCAGACGCCGAGCCTCCTGCTGCGATCGTTTGATAGTGCTCATAACCCTATTACGACGGTTTGAGCAAAATGGTTCAATATTTTTCCTGAAAATCAGTATTGTGCGCCGATTGAGGCGGCGTACAGCAAACGCCGTCGCGAAGATACGCAAATCCTGCATCCGGACTTGGCCGAATACTTGCAAGATTGGATCTCGCAACGCAATCCAAACCCGGACGAAATCCTGTTCCCGATCTCGGCGAGGACTTGCAAGGTCGAACGCGCGACGTCGAAAATGATCAAGTTCGACATCGAATCGGCAAGAGCGTTCTGGATCGACGAAGCGACCTCCGACGAGGAACGCCGCCCCCGCGAAGAATCAGACATGCTGACCTACCGCGACAGCCGAGGCAAGTATGCCGACTTCCATTGTCTGCGGCACACGTTCATCACGAATTTATGTCGCGCGAAAGTCTCGCCGAAAACGGCACAGGTTCTGGCGAGACATTCGGATATCAATTTGACGCTCAACATCTACACACACGTCGACCAACCGGAGCAGATCGAAGCGATCAATTCGCTACCCGCCGTGCCGGGACTGAAGCGACGAAAAAAGGCGGAGTAAATTGGATAATCGCGTCCGGCGGAGTTCTCGAAAGAGAATTTCGCCGGGCGTTTTTTCGTTTCTTGGCATCATCAATAAAAAAGCGGCTCCGCTTCTTGAATGTCGGGCGATATCGTTGTCAATTGGTCGCCGATCTTGTACCCCATCGCCAGATAGCCGCGAACGCGTTTTTCCCACATTCGATTGAGCAACGGATGGCCGAGTTCGACGTAATCGTAAATCCGCACATCCGCTTTGGTCGCATGTTCGCGGTGCAGACGCCCAGCATATTGCTGCAAGATGCCCTTCCACGAAATTGGCATGGCCAGAATCAACGTATCAAGTGGCGGGTAGTCGAAGCCCTCGCCGATCAACTTGCCTGTCGCCAGCAGAATGCGTGGAACGGTATCGTCCAGAGCATTCAAGCGGCCCAAAACTTCGGCTCGCTGTTTTTTCGACAGTCGTCCATGAAGTACGAAAATGTTCTCCATGTCCGCTTCCAGTTTTTCCCGCAGCAAATCCAGATGTTCCGTTCGCTCCGTCAGCACAATGATCTTGCGGCCTTGCCGATAGGCTTCACGAGCGTCGTCAAGAATGATTCCATTTCGGTATTCGTCGAGCGTCAATCGTTTGAAAAGCCCTTGAACCGACTCGTCCATCGAAATCTCCGGGGCGGGGAGCCAACGTGGGACGACCGTCAAATCGGTCGGCGCGTTCTCCGGTCGTTTCGCGATATGCCGGATCGGCCCGCATTGCATGAAGATGATCGGATGGTGTCCGTCGCGTCGGATCGGTGTCGCCGTCAATCCCGCGACGTATTTTGCACGGCATTGTTTCAAGATCGATTCGAAGGAAAATGCGGAAAGATGGTGACATTCATCGACGATCACATGACCGTATCGACTCAACAATTCAGGCAAATTATCTTTGCGGACCAACGATTGCATCACGGCCACGTCGATCACGCCGGTCGGCTTGTTCTTGCCGCCTCCGACGATTCCGAGATCGCCTTTGGAAGCATCGAGAAATGTCGTCAATCGCTCCAGCCACTGATTCAGCAATTCTGTTCGGTGAACGAGAATCAGAGTACCGACCGAACGCCGTGCGATCAATGCGGCGGCGGTGGCGGTTTTGCCGAAAGCGGTCGGCGCACAGAGAACTCCGGCTTCGTGCTTGAGCATTTCGGAAACGGCCAATTCTTGATCTTCCCGCAGTTTGCCGGTGAAATGGACGGAGATGGGTTCGCCGGGACTTCGCTCGTCTTGAAATCGGCACTCGATACCATGCTTGCCGAATAACGCCACAATCTCGTCGAGAGAACCTCGCGGCATTGAAATGTGCTTTGGAAAGTTTTCCGCACAACCAATGATTCGCAGTTTGTTCCAAACAGGGAGCCGCATCGCCTGCGCTCGGTAGAATTCAGGATTCTGAAACGCCGCGATTCGGATCAGCCGATTGACGAGTTGCTGCGGCAATTCATCTTTCGCAATGAAAACATGATTGGCGAGAATCAGCGTGATCGACTTCGGAAGCGGCCCGACGATCCGGTCGTCGCGCGGCGGGAGCTTCCACGGCTCGTCTTCATCGTCACAGGTCACGAAAGCCACGTCGAGCGGATGGCTCTTTCCGGAAATACGAAAGATCGCGGTTTCGACTTCCTCCGGTGGCATTTTTTGAACGGAAGCCAGGAACGACCATTGATCATCGAACGGCTGCAAATGATCGTCGACGAAAACGCTGAACCCGTGATCTCGTGGCCTTTTCTGGAGCGGTAGAGCGATCAAATTGCCGAAGCCGCCCTTGGGAAGCGTGTCTTGATTCGGGAAAAAACGGTCGTAACTCGACAAGGCGAGCTGCCTGGTTCGCGCACAAGTCATGCTGATCAATGCGGCTCCCAATCGTCTTGCTTCACGAGCGAAAACCGCTTCTGCGAAGAAAATCCAGGCATGGGCTCCCTTGCCGGATCGGGAAATCTCGACATAGGCGGGGACATTCGATTCACGGCACGACTCGCGAAAGGCTTGAACGTCGTCCCGCCAATTCGCGTCGTCAAAATCGACTGCGAGAAAACAGCATGTTTCGTCGTGCAAAAGCGGGTAAACGCCAATGGTTCTTTTTCCCGCGAGATGGTCGTAAACGACTTGATCGGTGACGCACGAAAAGTCGCGATAATCACAATTCGAGCATTTGACTTTCGGTTTTTGGCAGACGCCCGGTTTCCATTCATTGGCGCAGACGGGCGAATAACCGGCTCCCTTGGCCGATTCCCAGCGAGCGGGATACACGTCCGTCCGACCGCGAAACAGCGAACGAAAAAGGGCGATCTTTTGTTCGGTATTCAGCGCAACTCGCTGCAAAACCGGCGACGACGACGTAACTTCGCGGTCCGCCGGCTTGGCGGTGTCCCAGGCGATCCCATGCTTTTTCAACAGTGCCGCCAGACGCTCGTTCTCCGCTTTCAAGCGGGCGATTTCGGCTTGGAGGTCGTTGTGGGGCATGATCGGTTGGACCTGAATTCAGAGGATGGAACGGCAAACCTTCATTTTATCCGATCAGGTCCCCTGCGCCGAGAACTGCCAAGATTGCAAATGGGAAAAGCCAATGCCTTCGCCCGAATTTGGCCCTTGTTTTTCCGGGTATTTTCGACTACAATAGGACGAATGAGCGAGAAGAAATCGAAGCCATCCAAAGACCCGACGCTGTCGCCGGAAATCCTGCCGGTGACCCATGATCGGTTTTTCACCGAAACCTTTCAGGCGAAGCGGCTTGCCAAGGCGTTTTTGCGAAACCGGCTTCCCGGCGAGCTTCTCAAGCGGTTGGACTTGGATGGGTTGACGATTGAGCCGAGGCACATGACCGACAAGGTATTCAAGGAATTGATCACCGACGTCGTTTATCGTGTGCCGGTGAAGGGAACGCCGAACCACGTCGATTTTTTCACGGTACTGGAGCACAAAAGTTTCGACGACCGGCTGACGATATTCCAATTATGGAGTTACGTTTTTCACATTTGCCTGCGGGAGTTTCGACAAGCGAAAATTGAAGAACGGCTTGATTCGAAGTATCGCCTGCCGCCGGTGATCGCGATCATTTTGCACCACGGTGAATCAAAATTCAGCGGCAAGACGCAACTTTCCGATTTGTTCGTGCAGTTGCCGGGGATCGACGAATACCTGCCGAAATTGCAGGCGATCCTGATTGACCTGAACACGATCCCGGAAGCTGAAATGCCGGACGATCCGGATGTACCGGAGTTGAAAGTCGTCCTCATGGTGCTAAAAACGGTGTTCCGCAAGGACGTCGGCACGAAGATCAAAACGATTTTGAAGGAGTTGAAGCCGTATTCGGAAGACCCGGAGATGCGGCGGTTGATCCGGCTCGTTTGGCTGTATTTGGTAAGTAGTGCGAAACATTTGGAACGGAACTATGAGGTTCTGTTCGATACGATCAAGAATATCGTGGAGGACGAAACCATGTCGACAATGCTGGAAAAATGGGCATCTGAAAGCAAAGCAAAATCATTATTAACTGTTTTGCGAGCCCGATTCAATACGGTTCCCGAGGAGCTTGAAGCAACAATCCTCAAGATGGCAGACCCGACGGCTCTGGAATCATGGATCGCCCACGCCGCAACGTGCAAGTCGCTGGACGAATTCGCCAAGGCGTTGAAGTAGACGCTTCCGTCTTGCTTTGGGCGAAATTCGGCCAACGTGGGCGACCGCCGGGCGTTTCGGCAAAGGCCAAGCCTCACCTAACGCCGCAACACGGCGTAAGCGTGGGCGTCCTGACGCCAAGAATACAAGGCGCAAAAGACCGTGGGAACAGACCGTAGGCATTCGTCGAAAAGCATTGCTGAATCACCACTTAAGACTGCGCAACGATAAATCGCTCACGTAAAAAGCCAGTGGTGTCAGAAAAGTCCAATCCGATAGTAGACGATTTTCCACGATTTCCCTACTTCGAAGATGCTGGCATCTTTTCCATAACTGCCGACGCTACAAAGAGTTACGTCAAAAAGGCCGGTCACAGCAGCAGAAGTTCCTAAACCGTAGGTCGTTGGTTCGAATCCAATCGAGGGTGTTGGTTGTAAGTCCTTGAATTTTCAGTGTTTGCAAAGTTTGAAAAGAGATGGAATTTGACTTGGTTTTGGGGTAAGATTTTCCGTAATTACGGAGAAAATTACCACGGCCTTTTCTCTATCTTATAATCAAGCCGGTTTAAAATTCCCGTCTTCGGTATGGTAGCGGCCCAACGAGGCCGCGGTTTGACAGTGGGCGAAGCCTACCGCCCATACCGGCTACGGTATAACAATTGCCTATCACTGGAGGTCGTCAATGTCGAGGAAATATCAGAAAAAGCCGAAACGCATTCCCAAGCTCCAACTGCACAAAGGGAGCGGCCGCGGCGTTGTCCGGCTCAGCGGGCAGGATCATTATTGCGGTGAATACGGCACCGAAAAGTGCCAGAAGGAATATAACCGGCTCCTCGCCGAATGGCTGAGCGGCAGCCCTTTGGCGACGAACCTTTCCGGTCGGATGATCATGGAGCTCATGGCCGACTATCTGGATCACGCCAAGCAGTATTACACCGACGCCGACGGAAAGATCACGCGGAGTTACGATCGCTGCGTCGAAACGGCGAAGATTCTCAACGAGCTGTATGGTGACACGCCGGTTGCCGATTTCAGTCCTGCCAAGTTCAAGGCGTTCAGGAAAAAACTCGTCGACCGGGGGCGCTGCCGCTCTTCGGCGAATCACCTGCTGGTCGTCGCCCGACGGATCTTCAAGTGGGGGGCGGCCGAGGAAATTGTCCCGGAGCCGGTCGAGGCGGTCGATGACGCCGTTGTCGACGAAACGTTGAAGTACCTGCCGCCGATCCTGGCGACAATGGTCGAGGTTCAGCGGCTGACGGGCATGCGGCCCGGCGAGGTTTGCAGCCTCCGGCCGATTGACCTGGATCGTTCCGACGGCGTTTGGCTTTACTCGCCGCATGACCATAAGACAAAGTGGCGCGGCAAAAAGCGGCTCGTTCCGGTCGGCCCTCTCGCACAGACCCTGCTTTTGCCGTACCTCGACCGTGACAGCGAGGCGTACTGTTTTTCTCCGCGCGAGCGAATCGAGCAGTTCCGCGAGGCCCAGCGAACCGCGCGCCAAAGCAAGGTGCCGCCATCGCAGGCCGACCGTTCCAAGCGCCGCCCGAAGCGCCCGCCGGGGCTCCGGTATACGAACAGCTCCTACGGCAAGGCGATCCTCGGCGTTATACGCCGCGAAAACGACCGGCGGGCGGACGAGGGAATCGCTCCGATCCCGGAATGGAGCCCGAACCAACTCCGTCACAATGCCGCGACGAAAATTCGGGCGGCGACGGACATTGAGACGGCCCGTGTCGTTCTGGGGCATTCGTCGGTCAGCACGACGGAGATTTATGCGGAAATCGATTTGAAAAAAGCCAAAGCCGTAGCCGAAAAAATGGGGTGAAAAATGTCGACCGAAGAGCGCTTGTACCTGGCGTGTTACATCGTAGAGACCGAGACCGAGGAAACCATTCCAGTTCCCGGTGCCGCTCCGAGAGTCAAAAAATCTCCGTATTTCGACGAGAACGGCAACAGTCTTTCGGGAGAAGAACTGAAAAAGGTCGTGCTCCTCCGCGAAAACCCTCAGTTTATCGTCTCGCTTGAAGCGGAGCCGCCTAGCATACCTGACCCTGTCGAGACCCTCAAAAATATTCTCGGTTCACTTAATTTTGACGCCGAGAAAGATCGGTGGTGTTGGTTAAGCGAAAAGCGGTTTGGAATTGTTCTTTTTTACATTCTTCGTGAAAGTGATTTTCCTACGGCAACCAGAAGCCGTACCATTTCACATGCCTATGGATCGGCCGATTTTTACCCGCGGTATTTCTTGGAAAAATTTAAACGGTCCTCGCTTTGCACACAATACTTTCCGCCTACTGCCCCAGACACAGGCGGAGTTTCTACAAACGGACTGCGGCGTAGAATTTTATCAATCGACCCGTCCGAAGAGGAACGTATCAGAAATGAAATGGTTCAGACTCCCAGCGAAGCGGAGATCAAAGAATTCTTGAAGCGATTGAAAGAGCTTTCGCGAGAATCCGACGATGGTGATGAAGGCAAACAATTTTTCTGATCGTTTCGTACTTTGAGGGGTTGAAGATGCGTAATTTACGAAAATTGCCGATGACATAAAAACGAAAAAAGGCCACGATACACCTTGTTTAAGCCAAAACAAGGAGGTGAACCATGGCCCATGAACCCGC
>JAVBQW010000266.1:0-4210 GCA_031548665.1 Thermoguttaceae bacterium | reverse complement strand
CCGGTACTCCGGCCCCCCTCATTTAGCCGGTACTCCGGCCCCCCTCATTTAGCCGGTACTCCGGCCCCCCTCATTTAGCCGGTATTCCGGCGCTCCGATTGTTTCGCTCGACGTTTTCGGCTAAAATTCGTCAAACTGCTCCGAACCGTTTTTCCCTGGAGGCGACGATGTCCGAAAACGCGAAACTGTTTCAAGAACGTTTGACCCGATACGTCAAGGCGATGCGCAACGAGAAACCGGACCGGGTTCCGGTTCGCCCGTTCGCGGCCGAAGTCACGGCGGTCCACGCCGGCTTCACCTGCCAACAGGTCACGCACGATTACCGCTACGCTTTTGAAGCGATCCTGCAATGTTGCCGCGACTACGATTGGGACGCGACGGTTCCCAACATGGTTTATGTCTGGACCGGTTTGGTCAAGACGCTCGGAATCAAGTATTACGCCGTGCCGGGAATCGAGGTTTCGGCCGACACAGGATTCCAGTACATGGAACCGCCGGAAGACGGCGCCTGGATGCGGGAAGACGAATACGACCTGTTCGTCAAGGAACCGATCGATTTTATCGCCAACGTCTGGTTCCCCCGGATCACGCAGCACGTTTCCCCGCCGGGTTCGCCCGCTTCGTTTCGCGGCAACATGGCGATGCTCAGCGGCATGGCGTCCATGAAGAATTACTTTGCCGCGTACGGTCCGCACATCGCCCGGATGACGGAGGAAACCGGCACGCCGTGCGCGATTTCAGGGATTCTGAAGGCACCGTTTGATATCATCGCCGATAAATTCCGTGGATATAAAGCCCTCTGCATGGACCTCTATCGGCAACCGGACAAGGTGATCGCCCTGACGGAAGCGTTGACGCCGCATCTCGCTTACGTCGCGGAGCAGACGGCGGATCCGAGTCGAAATCTGCCGGTCGGACTTTGGATGCATCGCGGCTGCCTGCCGTTTTTGTCGCCGAAACAGTTCGAGAAATTTTTCTGGCCCTCGCTCAAGGAGATTATCTGTACGCTATGGAGCAAGGGCATCCAAACGCTGTTCTACGCGGAAGGCGAATGGAACGGCAATCTCAAATACATTTCGGAGCTTCCGGACAAGAGCATCGTGTACCATGTCGACCGCGGCGACATTTTCGAGGTTCACAAAGCGGTCGGACACAAATTCTGTCTCAGCGGCGGCATTCCGAACGATTTGTTGGCTTTCGGAACACCGGACGAAGTCAAGCAGCACGTCAGAAAGGTGATCGAAGGCGTCGGCAAGGACGGCGGCTACATCGTCGACGCCTGCGCCATCATGCAGAACGACACGAAGCTCGACAACCTCCGTGCGATGGGCGAAGCCGCGAGAGAATACGGCGTGTATTAATCATAACAGCCGGAAGGGAGGCGTACTCGCCGTACTGACGGTTTTTGGCGATTCCGCGTCAATCCGGCTGTTATACTGAAAACGGCCAGAAATTACCTTTTTTGATATCGACGGAAAAGGAGCCCCGAGTGCAGGCGGTACTCCGCCGTAACTCGGGGGTTGAAGCAAAGAAAAACGTGTAATCTGTCCCCGTTTGCAGTATATTTAGAGACCGAGAACATCCGTCATCCCGTAGAGTCCGGCCGGTTTGCCGTGCAGGAACTTCGCGGCGGCGAGGGCTCCCAGCGCGTAGCAATCGCGGTTGGACGCCTTAACGGTAATCTCCAGCGTTTCGCCGAGGAGTCCGAACAGGATGGAGTGTTCGCCGGGGTTGTCGCCGATTCGGATTGCGTGAAAACCGATTTCATTGTGGGACCGTTCGCCGATTCGGCCTTCCCGGCCATGCATTTCGTTGGTCTGGCCCATTTCGGCGGCGATGATTTTTCCGAATTTCAAGGCCGTTCCGCTCGGCGAGTCCGCCTTGAACCGATGATGTCGCTCAAGAATTTCGACGTCGGCGTCCTTGTCTTTCAGGGTTCGAGCCGCCAATTCGCAAAGTTTCATCGCCAGATTGACCGACATGCTCATACTCGGCGACGCGAGGAGCGGAATATGTGTTGCGGCTTCCTTGATCAACCGATCTTGTTCCGGCGTCGTTCCGGTGGTCGCGAAAACCAGCGGCGTTCGGCGTTCGAGGCAGCGTTCCACGATTCGTTCGGTTCCTTTCGGCGACGAAAAGTCGATCAGCACGTCGACGTTTCGTTCAAACTCCGGCGAGACGAGGACGCCGATTTTGCCGATTCCGCTTAGTTCGCCGACATCGGTTCCGATTCTCGGATGGTTTTCCGCTTCGATGGCCGCGACGACCTCCAATTCCCGATCTGCCGTTCCCAGAGCGACGAGTCGCTGTCCCATTCTTCCTGCCGCTCCGCTGATTCCGATCCGTATCGTTGACATGTCGTTTCCCGTAAATAAAGTTGGCCGTGAGAATCACTTCCCGAGAATTTTATTCGCTTCGGATAATTATTCAAGGCCGCTGCAAAAAGCCGCCGAATTCATTTTTTATTCGGGATTCCAGCCCAACTATCGTCTTGCCCGACGGGTCAGGTATTCGATCAGCGCCTTGTCGAATTGGACGCTCGTATCGAGTTCAACGTAATCGATTCGACTTTTCGAACATTCCTGACGAAATCGGCCTCGAAATTCTTCCAGCGACGCCAGATAATCCTGTTTGACGGCTTCGGCGTTGGCGGGGACTCGTTCGCCGCTCTCCGGATCCAGCAGTTCGACGCGACCGTGAAAGGGAAATTTCGTCTCCGCTTCGTCGAGAACGTGAAACAGGATGACGTCGTGTCCGGCGTGCCGCAGCCGATACAGCGCCTTCAGGATTTCGTCGGAATCGCCGAGCAGGTCGCTGAACACCATCACCATGCTCTGCCGCTTCAACATCGCGGCGAGCTGCATCAGGGCCGACGCGATGTTCGTTTGGCCGTCAGGAACGAGATTCGAGAGCATCGACAGAATCGATGCAAGTTGCGAACGACGGGACTTCGGTTTCAGCGACTGTTTGATTCTTTCGTCGAAGGTCACCAAACCGACGGGATCCTGTTGATGGATCATCAGATACGCCAATGCCGCGGCGAGGCAGATCGAGTACTCGAACTTCGTCATGTCCTGACGGTAGGTGTATCCCATCGACCGACTGGCGTCGACGGCCAGATAGCCCATTAAATTGGTCTCCGCCTCGAATTTCTTGACGTAGTACTTCTCCGTTTTGGCGTAGACCAGCCAATCGATGTCCGCCGGGTCGTCGCCCTGTGTGTATTTTCGGTGTTCGCTGAATTCAACGGAAAACCCGTGCAGCGGACTGGCGTGCAGGCCGTGCATGAAACCCTTGATGATGAACTGCGCCCGGAGATCCAGTCGTTTGATCGTTCGGATGACTTCCGGTTTCAGATACGATTCCTGGCTCATGATATGGATGATTGTCGTTAGCCGCGTCGGCTTCCAACGCGCGGAAGGACGGGAAGACGTCAAATACAGGAATTATTGGCGGACAGCTCCGTCGGCTCCATCGTTGGTCGAGGCCCCCAGAACGCTGACGGCTCCTTTCAACACAAGGGGACGTCCTTCGATGAGGACCGTCGGCTCGGCAGGGAAGTCGCCGCCGATTGTCTGGAACGTCGCCGTTGGTCGGCCCTCGACCAAGACGGTCGGCGCTGCGTTCGGCGGCGAATCGAAATTTCGTGTTTCCGTGGGGCGTGTTTCCATGGGGGGTGTTTCCATGGGAGAGTATAGTCGATGCGGACGAATTCCGCCAGTCCAAACGGTTAAGATCAAAAACAGAAAAATTTTGCTCTGTATTCTATCTATTCAACAAAATCAATCCCCTATATACTCTATTGTATTGAGAGTGTAGCGAAAAAGTTGATCTTTTGTCGATTTCGCCCCGGAGGGGCAGCGCATCACAGCCCAGGGCAGAGCCGAAGGCGTCGCCCTGGGTTGTGATGCGATGGCCTTTCAGGCCGAAGAGACAGAAACGACAACTTTCTTGCTACAGTCTCGCTTTGTACTAACAACATTTCAAATAATCTTCATTAAAAAGAGCCGGGGGTGTAGGCGGTACTCCGCCGTAGCCCCCGGATGCCCCCTGTTTTCAAGGGACTTCATAATTGTACTGTGCAAGTTGCAAAGCATCGAACACTGAACAAGGCCGGAGACTGAAGGCCGGAGGCTGGAGTTCCCGGTTTCCAACCGTTCCCTCCGGTCTCCAGCCTCCAGTCTTGCGGCAGAATCAAGGTTGCGTTCAC
>JAVBQW010000210.1:0-36104 GCA_031548665.1 Thermoguttaceae bacterium | reverse complement strand
GCAAGGCGAAAAAATCTACGTTCATTGCAAAGGCGGCTATGATCGGACGGGGGCCGTTGTCGCGACCTATTTCGTTCACGCCGGTTTTTCACCGTCATCAGCGAAACAAAAATTCCGTGAGGTCTTCGTTCCACCGGTCCGAGGACGCTATCGTCACCTGCCGCTTATCGAAACAAAATGGGGCCTTCTTGAACAATATCAGGCTTGGCTTGACGGAAAAAACACTTGATGGACCGTTTGGAACTGTAAAGAAATAGTGTTTACAAAAGAGCCCCCGAGTGAAGGCGGTATTCCGCCGTAACTCGGGGGGTGAGCGCCAATCTATTTCGTACAATTGTAAAGGTTATTGTTTTACAGTTTCTTTGCGTCTGGGGAACGGCGTTGACGTTTGAAAAATCGGAACGAGTACTTTTTCAATCACGGAACACCATGAACATGTTCGACCCACTTGACCCGATGAACCCATTTTTTCAAGACAAGTTCATCTTTTACGACGAAAACGATCAGCAGCGACAATCTCGAAATGGAGACGATTTCAGTCGTCAGCCGTGCCCCGATTGCGGTGAAATGCTGGAATTTCATCCCGACGCCGAGACCGTCCGCTGCCGGCACTGCGGCGGTCGATTCCGCGTGAACTGATTTACTCCCAACCAACACTGTTTTTCAGGAGGCCAAACATGGGTTGGGGCATGATGAGCGAGTACATTTTGGGCGACGATTTCGAGGGTGGTGGTGACGGCGGCTATTCCAGTTCCGGCGGATCGGGTGGCGGTTATCTGGTGTTGATCGCCGCGCTCGCAAGTTTTTTCGCGAACTGACTTTGTGGACTGCTTCTCATTTTTGTGACACATTAAATTACAATCATATTACATTTCGATTTCCACTCAAAATTATTTACCGAAAAATGCCAATGATCATTACACGCTCCGAAGTGATCGAAGGTCTCCGAAAACTCAACGCGGGCACTCCGAAGAATCTTCGTAAAAAAGTCATCAAGCCGCAGGGGGATGTCGTCCAACGGGGGAAAGGGCTCCCCAATGCGCTTGACAAAATATTTACACACGGGGACGAGCCATTGAGTTGGCATCCAAGTTGGTCCGTTCTCGTGGAGGTTCCCTGTCCGTTATCGCTCATTACTCGTTTCCCACCGTGAGCAGTTGTTCGGCGAGGTCCAGTACGTCCACCGGCCAAAACTCTTTTGGGCGAGGGCGGTGGGCGGTGGGATTGTCCTTCGACGGACGGCAGTTCAAAATGGTCTCCTGCCAACGGACGGGAATCGCTTCACGACCATGCACCGCGCCCACCAAGGCTCCGCAGATACAGCCGTTGGTGTCCGTGTCCCCACCTTCGCTGACCGTCTCGACAATCGCCTGTTCCGGGTCCTTGGCGTGCAGCAATCGGTAATAGGTGTCTTGCAGAGCGATCAAGACCCAACCCTGTTGCCGTTTGTACTCCAGCGGAGGCGAGTCCGCCGCCTTTTGGAGCGTTTCGTAGACCGACGACTCGAAATAGAGTTCTTCCTTGGCTCGTTTCAAGGCGTTGGCGTACAGAATATCCTTGTCCGCTCCGGTTGCAATCGCCTCGGCAATTGTCGTTACATAAACAGCGACCGCCTTTTGGCAGACGACGTTCGGATGAGACAATCGGGAATCCTGCATCGCCCATTCCGCGGCCGTGTCAAGGTCGAACCGACTGCCGTAGATGCCCAACGGGCTGACACGCATCAGGGAGCCGTTGGCCTGCGAATCCAACAGGGGCCTTCCCGACAATCCACTGTGTGTCGTGCTTCCGCAATCGAACGGTCTGGAATCCAACCAGAATCGGTAAGCGTCGAATACCTTTTCCGCATCGAACTTCTTTTCCTTGACGATACTTCGTGCAAGCATAATCGCCATTTCGGTATCGTCCGTCGGTTGACCGGCCAAAGTGTTCCACGCGCCGCCGTTCTTCATGTCGCGGACTCCACCGGGATATTCGGCGAGTATTTCTTTTTTTGTGCGAAATTCGACCATCTGTCCGAGGGCGTCGCCGATACACTGACCGAGAAAGCAACCTTGAGCGCGGGAAAGTACGGATTCGGGTGTTGTCATCGTTTTTCCTTGGGTGAAAGATTAGCGTTGCGTTGTTTTTCGTAACATTTCGGCGTATTGAACGAGATAGTCTTTACGTTTGCGGATCTTCGGATACTTCCAGCCGGATTTCGGGTTCGTCGCCCAGATCCGTTCGAATTCTTTCATGGCATCGTCAACGAACAGGCCATTATACACGAACCAGCAGCCGACGAGAATCCCCGTCCGGTTGATTCCGCCCCAACAGTGGACGTATACTTTCTTTGTAGCCGTTCACGGCATTTCGAATTGGTCTTGATTTGAGCGGTCAAAAAATCGTATACTTCGGTCATGGATTCGAAGAAAACGATTAAAAAAATTTGCGTGCGGAATTGGCGGAGCGTGATAAAATCATCGCGACGCTCTTGGAACGTATCGCCGGCCTCGAAGAGAAAAACAAAACTCTCGAAAAAAATTCCGCCAACTCCTCCAAGCCGCCGTCCTCCGATATCGTCAAGCCGACCAAGCCGAAACCCAAAGACGAAAACGGAAAAATACGAAACGGAAAATAGGTGCTCAAAACGGACACCAACAGAATCTTCACAAACCACTGACGCCCGACCTTACCATTCGTCAAATGATTGGAGTAGCGCGATCAACGCCAAACGATGCGGCTCGTGGAAGTGCCGTCGATCGTGGTACGGTCGCCCCAACGATCCGCGATTCTATCGCTGATTCTTTCGCGGTAATCAAGTTGAAATTTGATCTCCGCGTCAGGATCCATGAGGGAATCGTGTTTTCCGAACATGAGAAGTCCGGCAACCGTCAGTCCCTCTTCTCCGGTCTTGCGATTCTGTCTCCAGCCACCAAGTTTCTGCAAGAAGTCGCGGGTGTCGTCGCTTAACCACGGATGATTCGGATGCCGGGCCGACATACGGTTGCGGTACTGGCGGAGCGTATCCGGGTCGATGTCTTTTTCCGTAAAACGAGGCAGGATTCGGCTGTCGGCACTCTACTCCGACTGGTCGGAAAACATGCGGTTGACTTCGCCTGTCGTGCACTTGTGGTCGCCGTCGTTGTAGCGACGGTAGGTACCGTTGTGCGGAACCTGACCTACAAAGACCGGACGTTGTCGCCGATCCGCTTGGGGGATTTTGACAATAAGAACGGTTTTGCCTTCGATTTGCCTGAGAACATCGTCGTTGCTCAGAAGATTGAAATTGACTTTCTGCTCGCCTCGCAGACGCGATCCTAGTACGACAGCGCAATGGACTTTTTCCGGAAGGAGCACGAAACACACGAAAAGACGAACGACACGAAAAATTGAAAACGAACTTTTTTCATGCAATGGAACCAATATTTTTCCTCGTCGAATTGTTCGTGTTTTTTGTCTTTTCGTGATTTTCGTGTTCTCCGAAATGAAAAACTCTTTGCGCTGTAGTACTAGGAGGTGAAAAAATCGAGAGTCAGTCCAAATGGACAGGAAAACGTGATGGCCGATCCTCCTTGGCAATATCGGCGGTGGTTTTGGTGGTGCGGAATCCGCACCACCTCTTTTCGTCCGTTGATTGTCCTCTTCCAGAATGCGGAAAACGCATTGAAATACGTCTCGGTGCCGGGCGGACAGCACTCATGTAGCCGACGCAAGCGACCGCCGCCATCATCGGCACTCCCATGGACAGGCCAACGGAGCTTGAAAAAACCACCCTGCCGCCACCGCAGATCGACAAGAAGAAATACGATGCGTGGAAGGAGATTTAGAAGCCGGGCGACCCGATTCCCGAGGATTACCGCCAACGGGAAAAGCCCGCCGTCGGGCGTTCCCGCAATAGTTCGTACCGCCACCGTCGCCCCGTGTCGCCCACCAGCGGTGGATCGGGACAAAATCCCGACATCCTACGCAGGTCGCGACACGGTGCGAGTCCGGACGTTTTTTCGGGGGAATGGAGACAAAAAAGAGAAAATCGAGTAGAATTTCATACTGCCGTCCGACACCGGAATCCGCTCCAGCGGGAAAACGGAGGGAACCGGGAGGCGACCTAACCGCTTTCAGACAAAGAATTTGAATGCCGCCGGACAGGAGCCGTTACGACGGTTTCGGCAGCCTCCGCCGGGGATATCCTTTGCTGCGCAGCGTTCGACACCGAGGATCGGGAGGGTTATGAACTTTTTGCCACTTCTTGACAATCGCACTCAATGTTGGTAATGTTGACAAGGTTGTAAATCGTTCTAAAAGTAGCGAATGAGGAAATACGATGGATAACTTGACGCATTATTTACGGATTTCGGAAGCAGCGGCTTTTTTGGGTGTTTCCCCAAATACCTTGCGGAATTGGGTTGATACAGGAAAGGTTATTGCTATACGTCACCCGATTAGCGGTTATCGTCTTTTCAAGCAAAGCGATCTTGACTCATTGTTGAAGAAACTTAATCACGCAAGCAACACGATGCCTTCACATTAACGATTGAAAAACGGCAAATTAAATTACAAGATGATTATATGCAAGAATCGATGAAGTGATTAATTCGAATCGTGATATATTAAAGGAGGCTCACGGCACATGGAATCACCGCGTTGGAAAACTATCACTCCGTCGCAATACGAATGGGAGCGACGAGGCATTGATTTCATTCGAGCCGGACTTCCCGACCATGACCCCTACCGAGCTTGGTCAAATTTCGAATTTCAGTCTCCCGATGGTGCCATCTATGAAGTCGATCTTTTGGTTTTGACCAAACGAGGTTTCTGGCTGGTTGAATGCAAGGCATGGGAAGGACGTATTACGGGGGATGCTGGAACATGGACCTGCAGAAGAGACGATGGTCGTCAAATCGTTGTCGACAATCCAGTGTTTTTAGCTAATCGTAAAGCAAAAGCCCTGAGTTCTTTACTCAAAAGTCAGAAAACACTGGCTAGGGGCCAGTTACCCTGGCTTGATGCATTGGTTTTTTTGTCATCCGACCACGTCCAGTGTAATCTGCTCGGCCCGACGCTCAACCATGTCTTGTTAAAAGACTCTGAACCGAAATCGCCGCGAGGCGGTATTCTTGATGCATTGATCAATCGTAAAGGTCCAGGAATCACGCCGGAGTCGAGGGGCTTGATTGACAGTAAAGTTGCCCGATCCTTGTCTCAAGCGATGGAACAGGCAGGGATTCGCCCATCTCAGCGCGCGAGGCAAATCGGCGATTACGAGATGATAAAGCTGCTTTTCGACGGAGCGGGATATCAGGATCGCTTGGCCAAACACAAATCCTTTGACGATTATTTTTGTCTGGCTCGCCAATACACCATTGCCGAGGCTGCCTCCGAAGAAGATCGAGTTCGTCTCAAACGGGCGGCAGAACGTGAGTTTCGAATACTCAAAGAACTCGAACACCAAAATATTCTCCCTGTCCTCGATTACAAAGAGCACGTTAATGGCCCGACACTACTGTTTCGATATAATGATTCCGCTGCGGAACGTTTCGACCATTTTCTTGCCGCGCGGGGAGAACAGCTCACGACAGAACAACGAATCGATTTATTGCGGCAAATTGCCGATCCGATACGCTTTGCTCATCGTAAAAGAGTGATCCATCGCGCCCTGTGTCCGCAAAGTATCCTCATCAGCGATGTTGCTTCGGAACGTCCCCGCCCTCAAGTCCATCACTGGCAAGTCGGTGTGAGAGAAAGCACGTCGACCTCGGTCAAGATTACCCAAGTTGGCGAACTCATAGAAGGTTCATCTATGGTTTATCTGGCACCGGAGACTCTTGCTGATACTCGCATGATCACGGAGGCATCAGATGTGTTTTCGCTTGGCGCAATTGCTTTTCATTTGTTTTCCGGTCGTCCACCGGCAACGAACCTGGCCGAACTCCATAATACTCTTCTTCAAAACAAAGGACTGCGTATTTCATCCGTCATGGACGGGGCAGGCAAAACACTTGAAGAATTTATTCACTGGAGTACGCACCCCGATGTCACAACCCGCATTGGTTCCGTCGATGACTTTTTGGCTCTGTTGGACGAAGTTGAAAAGGAACTGACAGCCCCGGAGGAATCCTACGTTGAAAATGATCCTCTTGTCGCTAAGCAGGGTGATCGTTTGCCCGGTGAGTTTGTCGTCCTGCGTGAAATCGGTCAAGGCGCGACGGCGAAAGCAATGTTGGTAACAAGGGACGATAAAGAATTCGTATTAAAAATCGCTCTTGACGAGAATCATAATGCCAGGCTTCACGAGGAAGCGGAAGCGCTGCGGTTGCTGCACAGCGAATTCATTGTTGCTCTTGAGGACGAAACGACCATGGGCGGTAGAGCCGTCCTTGTCCTCCAAAAAGCCGGGGACCAAACCCTTTCGGCCCTCTTAGCCTTGGAAGGCGTTCCGGGATTGGAGCTACTCGAACGTTATGGCGATCATCTGCTTTCGGCCGTTGATTCCTTGGAACGTAACGGCGTGAATCATCGTGATATTAAGCCAGATAATATCGGTATTATATCGCAAACGAAACGACCGAACCAACTCATTCTCTTTGACTTTTCATCGACGCGTGCCCCCCTTGATAACATTCTTGTCGGGACGGAGGGCTATCGCGATCCGTTCCTGCTCAATCGCAAACCGGCGCGATGGGATGTGGCAGCCGAACGTTTTTCCGTTGCGGTTACACTTTACGAAATGACACTGGGATACGGTTGCAGACCTCATTGGGGTGATGGACGTTCCGATCCTGCTTTGACGGACGGTCCATTGGTTTTGGAAGCTGATCGTTTTGAGCCGGGTGTCCGGGATGGCATGATCACTTTTTTCAATCGCGCTTTGCATCGGGATGTCAAAAAGCGTTATGCCAGCGCCATTGAGATGCAGACCGCCTGGAGGCAAATCTTTCACGATGCCGCAAAACAAAAAATCGTCTCATCCAGCGGCGAAGAAATTTCCGTTGAGGTTCCGTTTGAAAAAATCGTCCTTGAAACATTCATTTCAGCAGTTGAATTGCCTCAGCATGCGAGAAATGCTTTGGATCGTATTGGAATTAATACCATTCGTGATTTGTTAAGCCACCCACTCGGTGATCTTCACATGATGCGGGGAGTTGGAAATCGAACCCGTAAAGATATTGTTAATTTTGTCGTGCGTTTGAGGGAGAGATTTCCCAGTGAAAAACCATCGAAACCCTCTGGAGCCGATCCGGTTGAGCAGGAAGATCGTTTTGACTTGACGGCACTCTACAATCGGCTTTACGGAAGTACTACAACTCTTCTTAAAAACGGGGACGAACATTCTCATTCTATTCGACAATGCCTGTTGGAGGGGATCGCCGACGATGAAATCATTGTCAAAAGCTGGCCGAGCCGGGCAGAAGTCGCGGAACATGAGAACATGTCTCCCGCCGATGTGAATAAGATCATTTCCGCTTGTCGTAAACGTTGGGAAAAAGACAAGTACCTCAATGCCCTGAAAGACGATCTTTATAAAAAAATTCTTCAACAGGGAGGCGTCGTTTCGACAGCGGAGATTGTCGATCTGGTCCTCCTTTTGCGTCGTCCGGACAACTTTGATACCTTACCCGAACAACGTCGAAAGGCGTCCGCGCTGGCCCGTGCCGTGGTGGAAATGGAAGAATCGAAAACGGAGCCTCGCTTCCAAGTACGCCGCGCCGGCGGCAAGGTCGCCGTGGCCTGTTCCTCGGAGTTGGCCGATTATGCCGAACAGCTTTCCGTGGTCGCCGATCGCTTGGCAACAGCCGATCCTCTGGTTCCGCCGATCCGCGCCTTTCAAGAACTTTACGAGCTTCCGCAGCCGACTCAACCGCCCGAATGTCAGCCCTTCGACCATGTCCGGATGATGAATCTTGCTGTATCGATGAGCAATTCGGCCGCCATTTCGTCGAACCGGGAAATCTATCCGAAGAATATGTCTGCGGAAAGATCGCTACGACTCGGAATCGGGGCATTGAGTGGAAACGGCGAAGGCGAAGCTCGAACCTTTGCCGCATTGAGCGGAAATACCGAGGCAAAAAACGGCTTTTCCGTGAAATTGATCCACGAACGAATTCGTAGCCGTTATCGTGAAGCTGAACCCCTGCCGGGACGACCAGAACTGGATGATCTTTTGAAGACGGTTGGCTTGGAATTTTTTTGGGATGAGCAAGATAAAGTCTATAAACGACCCAATGGCGGTTTCATAAATACTTCCGGCTCCTCCATACCGACACGCTTTTCAACGGGCAAGGAGAGTCGACATTTCGAGGTCACGCCGGAGATCGCCGATGCTAGGCGTTTCGAAGAACGCTTGGCTTTTGCCTTCAAGGAAGGCGGATTTCTCACGCTCTCGGTGCGCCCCAACCAGATGCGAAGGGCGGATGCGGAACTCATGAAACGATTCGACGTTTTAGAGCGGGTTTCGTTTGATGAACTGTTCTTCCGGTTGTTGCGACAGGAAGCGGAAACGGCAAAAGTTGACTGGAACGTCATTGAAAAAGCCGACGGTGCCCACCGCGACAGCAGAGACTGGCGTTACCTGACGCAATTGACCGGCAGAATCAAACCGAAGCTGATTTCCGACCTGGAGCAACGAAAAAACCACGTCCTGCTCATCCACCCCGGACTTATTGCACGCTACAATCTCATGTCCATTGTGGAAACCCTGCGTGACCGGGTCGGCTGCGATGGATATTGTCCGGGGATATGGCTCCTCGTGGCCAACGACGAACAGCACGAATTGCCGATGCTTGACGGATGTGAAATCCCCTTGGTCACCCCGAATCAACGAGCCAGAATTCCAGACGCTTGGATCGGCAACCTGCACCGTGCCTACCGAGAGAAGAAATAACCGTTCACACGAAAGTCTATAAAGCACATGATAGCCATCGACGTTTTACGTTCCGAATTGCAAGGCCGGCTTCGCCTATTATCGGAAGATCTGATCGAAAGAGCCAAGGATGTTAAAATCAAGGCCGAACTCAAAAACGCCTTTGACAAACTACACGAAGGCGGACGCACGTCCCAGTCGTTCGAAATGTGGCAGGAGGATTTTTTGGAACAAGTTGCCGTGGCTTGGCTCCTGGCCTGCATGTTCGTTCGGTTCATGGAGGACAACGAACTGATCCGGGAAAGCTGGATTGCCGGTGACGGAGAATGCCGCAAACGGGCCGAAGATGCTTTGGAACTGTTTTTCAAGGAACACCGCCTCGCATCGGAGCGGGAATATTTTCAGCACGTTTTTCACGAAGTCGGAAAAATCAAAGCCGCGCAGGATTTGTTCGCCGAAGGAAAAACGCCTCTCTGGGCTATGGGGCCCAGTGCCGATGCCGCAAGAAACCTATTGAATTATTGGCGGGAAATCGAACCGGAAACGGGACTTTTGAAGCGTTCGTTCAAGGTCGAAAACGCCGACACTCGATTCCTTGGCGACCTGTATCAGGACCTTTCCGAAAAGGCGAAAAAGAAGTACGCCCTGCTGCAAACGCCTGTATTCGTCGAGGAATTCATTCTCGACCGAACACTGACGCCAGCGCTGGACGAGTTCGGATTGAAAAATATCCGACTCATCGATCCGACCTGTGGCAGCGGCCACTTTTTGCTCGGGGCTTTCGAGCGTCTCTACCGTCTTTGGGAGAAACCGGCGTACAGCACCGGCAAGGCGACAACGGACGTGCAAAATGCTCTGGACGGCGTTTGGGGGGTGGACATTAATCCCTTTGCCGTGGCGATTGCCCGATTCCGGTTGATCGTCGCGGCGCTGCACGCCTGCGACATAAAGCTGCTCAAACAGGCTCCGGCTTGGGACATTCACTTAGCGACCGGTGACAGTTTGCTGTTCGGCAGTTTTCCCATTGGCGATGGTCGCCGTGATAAGATCACTCACCAGGGGGACTTTCTCGAAACGCCGGCCATTTTCGCCGTGGAGGATAAAGCCGCGCTGCAACACATTCTCGGTCAGGGTTATCACGTCGTCGTCGGAAACCCGCCGTACATCACCGTCAAGGACGCCGCGCAGAATCAGGCCTACCGGAACCTGTACGAAACCTGTTATCGCAAATATTCGCTCGGTGCCCCGTTTACCGAACGGTTTTGGCAGTTGGCGATTCAAAAAGGCGAAGACGGTGCGCATGACGGCGGCTACATCGGCATGATTACGACCAATTCGTTTATGAAACGGGAATTCGGCAAAAAACTGATCGAGGAGTTCTTTCCGAAAGTCGACTTGACACATGTCGTCAATTCCGCGATCGCCCCCATTCCGGGCCATACGACTCCGACCGTCATTCTATTCGGTCGTAATCGCAAACCCGTGAGCGATGTCGTCCGGACCGTTTTCGGGATCCGGAAGGACCCCGATTGGAACACGAGCGATCCATCACTGGGAATCGCATGGAAATCAATCGTAAGCCATATCAATCGATGCGGTTCGCGGAACGATTATGTCAGCGTCGCCGATTGGTCGAGAAAGTCTTTCGGCATCCATCCTTGGACTCTCATGGGCGGGGGAGCCGTCGAACTGAAGGAATCGATTGAAAATAGCGCAACAACTTTTTTGCGAGACCATACGGATTCGATCGGATTCGGAGCCGTGATCGGGGAAGAGGAAGCCTTCTGCTTCCCGGTCGAAAACAGGTACCGTCTGCGGGTCGAAGATCCGTTTGTCCGCCCGGTTATTCAAGGCGATCAGGTCCGCGACTGGTGTTGCGACCGATCCCTCTTGACGCTGTTTCCCTACGACGACAACCTCGAACTGGTCGCTGTCCCCTCGCTTCTCAATCACCTCTGGCCGCTACGGACGCTTCTCGAAAATCGCGCCGATTTCAACAACAGGACCTATGCGGAGACCGGACGGGCATTTTGGGAATACCACCAAATCCCGGTCGAACGAAACCGAACCTCCGGCGCCATTGCTTTCGCGGAGGTTGTTTCGCATAACCATTTCGTTCTGGATCGCGGCGGCAACGTGCTCAAACAGACGGCGCCCATGATAAAGCTGGGCGCCGACGCGACCTTGGACGACTATCTCGCGATTCTCGGATTGCTGAACAGTTCGACCGCGTGTTTCTGGCTGAAGCAGGTCTGTTTTCCCAAGGACGGCACGTCACAATGGGATGAGCGTTATCAACACTCAAGCAGTAAAGTGGAAAACTTTCCTCTCCCCGAGGGCCGTTCGCCGGAATTGTCCCGTCAACTGGACGCCCTCGGTCGCCGATACGGTGAATGTCTGCCGGGGAACGCGTTTCAGAAATCCGTGCCAGCGAAAAAACTGGTCGACGACATTCGGACCCATGCGGCTTCGATTCGGCGCCAGATGATTTCGTTACAGGAAGAACTCGACTGGCACTGCTATGAGCTTTACAGCCTGCTTTCGGAGGACCTGCGTTATTCGGGTGACGATCTTCCGGAACTCGAACTCGGTCAGCGGGCCTTCGAAATCGTCATGGCCCGACAGATGGAAAAGGGCGAATTGGAAACCACCTGGTTCGACCGGCATGGCTCCACGCCGATTACTGAAATTCCGGCCCATTTGCCCAAAGCGTATCGGAAACTCGTTGAACGCCGTATCAAGTTGATCGAAACGAACAAGGAAATCGGTTTGATCGAAAAGCCGGAATACAAACGTCGCTGGAATACCGAAGCCTGGGAAGATCAGGAAAAACAGGCACTCAAAAACTGGCTTCTGGACCGTCTCGAATCGTCGAAGTACCGACGGGGTACCGACCGGCGACCGGAACTGACGACGACGTCGCAAATGGCCGACGTGGCCGCGACGGACAAGGAATTCCGACAAGTCGCCGAACTTTATACGGGGCGACCCGACTTCAACATGGCGAACCTGGTCGCGGAACTGGTCGAGTCGGAATCCGTACCGTTGCTTCCCTGTTTGCGTTACAAAGCGACCGGGATCCGCAAGCGGGCCGTGTGGGAAAACGTCTGGGAACTCCAACGCCGTCAGGATGCCGGAGAAGACGTCGGAACAATTCCAGTGCCGCCGAAATATGCGACCGCCGATTTTCAAAAAACCGATTACTGGCGTCTTCGCGGCAAACTCGATGTTCCGAAGGAACGCTGGGTCAGTTTTCCCCATTGTTCTCCTGACGGCGATCCGTCGCTGGTTGTCGCTTGGGCGGGCTGGAGCCAACTCCAGCAGGCTCAAGCCGTGACGATGTATTACGTCAATCGCGAGAAAACAGAAGGCTGGAGTTCGCAACGACTGACCCCGTTGCTGACGGCGCTGGATCAGCTTTTGCCATGGGTTTTTCAATGGCATCCGATCGATCCCGATACCGGTGCTTCGCCGGGCGAGGAGTTTCGCGCCGTGCTGGAAGAAGACGCCCGGAAACTCGAGCTCACGCTTGAAACCATCCGTCAGTGGACGCCTCCGGTACGAGGGGGACGACGATAACACGCGCCGACGTTTGTGCCGTTCGGCGAAACCTTGAATGCTTAACAACACTGGAAATCCCCACGAATATGCCATCGAAACTTGTCAGTGAATTGCTCGATTTACCAGAAACCGTCCGCAAGAGCGACTTCGTATTGAACCTTTCCGCCGGTGTCCTTGACCCGGAAAAAACCTTGAAGGACTACGTTGTCACGCCCCAATTAGCGACCTGCTTCCGTGATGCGCTCGGATACATCCGTGATGCCGTCCGTGTGTGCCGGAGTAGGGCATGTTATCTACACGGCAGTTTCGGTTCCGGTAAATCGCACTTCATGGCCGTGCTGTACCTATTGCTCCAACATAATCCGGACGCCCGAACGGTCCCGGAGTTGGCGGACCTGTTCAACCGAAACAAATCTGACAATCACAGTTGGGTCGAAGGCAAAAAATTTCTGCTGGTCCCCTTTCACATGATCGGACAGGAAAACATGGAGTCGGCGGTCCTAGGCGGTTACGTCGACCACATCAGGCGTTTGCACCCGGGAGTCGCCTGTCCGGGCGTGTATCTCTCGGAAGGTCTTTTCAAGGACGCGGCCCAGATGCGACAGCGTCTAGGCGACGACGAATTTTTCCGACAATTGAATCAAGGGCGTGAAAGTGAAGAAAGTTCGGGCTGGGGCAATCTGGCCGATGGTTGGAATCCTGAGCGCTTTGACATGGCGATCAACGACGATGAGCGCGGTATTGAACGAGCCTCTCTCATCGGTGACCTTGTGACTCATTTTTTTACAGCTTACCAAGACATTGCAAGCGGTCAGGGAAAAGGCTTCGTCAATCTCGATTCAGGGCTCGCCATCATCAGTCAGCACGCGAAATCTCTGGGCTACGACGGCTTGATCCTATTCTTGGATGAGCTAATTCTCTGGCTAGCAAGTCACTCGGCGGACCTGCAATTCGTGCAAACCGAGGGGCAGAAGCTGGCCAAGCTGGTCGAGTCACAGGATTCGCGCCGGCCGGTCCCGATTGTAAGTTTCGTTGCCCGCCAACGCGACCTCCGCGAACTGATCGGCCATACTGTTACGGGAGCCGAACAACTGAATTTTTCGGACATCCTGGGGCACTGGGAAGGTCGCTTCGACATGATCAAGCTCGAAGACCGAAACTTGCCGGTCATTGCCGAAAAGCGAATTCTCCGTGCCCGAAACGACCAATGCCGGAAGGAACTGGATGAGGCGTTCGAGGAGGCCGCCGCCGATCTCAAAGACATCATGGATGTCCTGACAACTCGTGAGCAGGACCGAACGACGTTCCGGAGGGTTTATCCATTCAGTCCGGCGTTAATCGATGCACTGGTCGCCGTTTCCAGTGCGCTGCAGCGGGAACGCACTGCGTTGAAAATCATGCTGCAACTTCTTGTAAGCCGCCGGAAGACTCTCCGACTCGGCGAGATAATCCCGCTAGGCGACTTGTGGGACGTGATCGTGCAGGGCGATGAAGCGTTTTCCGATGTGCTGCGTATCAATTTCGAGAACGCGAAGAAACTGTTCCATAACAAGCTTTACCCGCTGTTGGAAGAGCAGCACAAAGTCCATCCGTCCGAGGATCGTGATTTGGCGGAAACCGATCCGGAAATCGCGAAGAAGATCACGCTGTTTGATAACGACGCCCGGTTGATCAAGAGCATGCTTTTAAGCACACTAGTCCCGGGAGTCGATGTTCTCAAGAAAATGACCTGTTCACGACTTGCGGCCCTCAACCACGGCACGATCCAGGCTTTCGTGCCGGGCCGAGAGCACCAGACCGTCGCTGCGAAAATCAGGCAGTGGGCCTCGTCCGTCGGCGAAATCCGCATGTCGGATGGAAATGATCCGGTCGTTTCCATGCAACTCTCCGCTGTGGACACGGATACGATCATTGAATCCGCCAAAGGTTGTGATAATCCGGGTGAACGTATGCGAAAGCTCCGCGAAATGTTGTTTCGCTCGCTTGGATTGCCTCCTGCGGACGAGTCGACAACAAATTACGCCTTTCTCTGGCGCAATACGAAGCGTCGCTGCGAGATCGTTTTCGGTAATGTTCGACAAATGACCGACGAGTCGCTACGTGCCAAGGACGATTGGAAGCTGATCGTCGACTATCCTTTCGATACAGAAGACCACACGCCGACGGAAGACTTGGAACGACTGGACAAATTTCGGCAGAACAAGGAGATACAACGAACGATCATTTGGTTGCCCTCGTTTTTTTCAGCCCGCATTCAAGGCGATTTGGGAAAATTGGTTATCATTGAAAAACTTCTCCAAGGAAATATACTGGAACAGCACTCGTCGACGCTTTCCCCGCTGGACCGGGAAACGGCGAAAACCTTACTGCAGAATCAACAAAGTTCCTTGTCCCAGAAATTATCCAGGGCTTTGGAAGTAGCCTATGGTATTCAAAAAGACAATGGAGCCGGTTTTATCGACATCTCCCATGACATTGAGGATTCTCATTTTCAATCCCTTGTTCCGACGTTGAGCCTCCAAGAGCCCCCGACACACGGCCTCCATGACTCCATGATCCATCTTCTCGGTCAGGCTCTCGCGCATCAGTTTCCCAAACATCCGAATTTTGGGATGGAAATCAAACTCGGTGCGGACTTGAAACAAGTTCTGGAGAAATGCCGGGAATTGGTTCAAACAACGGAGGGGCGTCTTTTTATCGATGATAGGTCGTTGCGTGACAAACTGGCCAAAATCTGCAATCCACTCGAACTGGCAACCATGTCCGAGTCTTATCTGGTTCGCGACGATTATTGGAAGACCCATTTCAATCGTTGTCACCCACAGCAACCCGGCGACCCGCCAACTGTCGGTTTACTTCGCACTTCAAATGACGGACCAGAAGAACGCGGATTGCCGAAGGAGATTCAAAACTTCTTGATTATTGTTTATGCCGACCAGACGAATCGTGTTTTCATTCGACAGGGCGTTCCGCATAATGCGACCATGGATCAATTGCCCGACGATGTCATGTTGCAAGAACAGCAACTACCCGATTCGCGTGCCTGGGATATTGCCACGACTAGGACAGCCGAAATCATGGGGATTCCCTCACCTCAGCTTTGTAATGCCACAAATGTCGCGGAATTGGCCGGTCGAGTTCTCGATGTTGTCGGTCGACGCAAATCGGATTGTGAACGACTTTGTCGATTGATTCCCTCGGTCATGCAAGGACTCGCTATCTCCAAAGATGAAATCGAATCATGCAATCGCTATCGAACGGCCAAAGCAGTCCTGTTACTGTTGACCGCCTGTGAAAATCGTCCCTCTTTGGAGTTGATCGATAAAATCGCGAAGGCAAAACTGCAAACGTCTCCAGCCGCGATGGCGACAAGTTTGACACACGCAAAAGATGTCGCAGATTGCCTGGAAACCACCCAGTGGGATATTTTCGATGGAATTCAATCCTTGCCGGAACCACAAGCGTCCAACGCTACCGCATTGCTTGACGAAATACGGGACTGTCTGAAAACGGATGAACTGGCCTTATCGGAGAGACTCCCGGTAAAGATTCCCATAGCTCAACGGAAGGCGGTTCAGTTGCTCACGTCGCTTGCCAACTCCGCGCCGACAACGATGCCATCAATAGCCACACAGTCAAAATCAGAAAAAAAACAAAGTTTTCAGAAAATCGATTCCGGCAGTCGAACCCTCTTGAATTTGGATGATGCTCAAGCGGAATGGGATAAAATTCTTCAGCAGATGAAAAAAAACGCTAAACTTCGTTTGAATATCGACTGGCAATTAGAAGAAGAAGGGTCAAAATAGATAATGGGAAAAATTCACTCTAAGCAGCTGATTGCCCAAATGGAAACAAGATGGAGCAGGGACCCCGATGCCTCTGTTTTTGCTTTCCGTGTTGACCCGAAATGGAATTTTCCCCCGACGATTACCCTCGGCGAAAAATCGCTCGACGTCGTACGCGCCGACTCGGTTTTTCAAATCCGCGAGCTTTTGCATGAGGCGGAGACGGCAAAAAAACAAATCGTGTTGTTGACGAAACTTCAGGAAAGGGAGCTTGGAAAAGATGTTAGCGCGAGACTAGCGAGATGTCGTGTATTTCCCATTGACCCACATGCCGGACTTTGTTTTTTGTTCGGAGCAAAGGAAGTGGACGCTTCCATCAAGGATAGCGGTCTTATCGAAGCGTTGATCGAATACGCCCCTCCAGAGGGCTATCCACCCATTGCGGGTGGAATATTAGATATCGCGACTTTTTGGCGCAAAGTTTATCGACACGTTTTTGAAATGGGAGACGGTGAACCTGATTTAGTATCTCTACTCTCTTGGGCCATCCGCCAAACGCCTGATTCCCGCTATAATACCGTCGGCGAAGAACCGCGACGGAGTCTGAAAAACAAACTTATCAATACTTTGGGTGACGATTGCCGAAGTATTTTTCATTTCATTGATTCCGGCTGCGGGCCCGATGCTTTAGCCCTAGCCATTGTTTGCGAAATCATCTTCGGGACGGAAGGAGAAAATACATTGAGGGATTGTATCGTCAGGATGGAGCCCTATCATGGGAGATTAGAAATCCCGATTCTGACGGGACGGTCACTCGCCTCTGTTGCCGCCAAAGTGATGAACGAAATTGGCATGGACGATGAGATAATAAAAACCCAATTACACAGGGCTGAGTATCTTGTCAAAGAATTCCGTTGCGAAAAATATGTGCATCGGAGTAGTTTTCTTCATTCAGGTTATACCCGAAGGCTATGCCATTTTGGCGAAGGAATTCTCGCCGCTTTGGAGAATATTTCAAGCGACTCCATTGAATATTGCCGTTCCCTACAAATCCAAATCACTTCCCATCGCGATGCGACTATCGGGCGACGACCGGAACAAGTGAATCGTGCTGAAATGGCCATGCGACTTCTTCGATGGCTTACCTTCCCCTCCCCCGATCCGGTCTCATTCACTGAAAAGGCCGTTTACTACCAAAAAGAACTGGCTTTTGTCGACTGGGCGAGGGAATCGATTTGCCGGGGAGAGGGCATTGAAGAGCTCGACCGGGCTTATCGTGAACTTGACCACCGTATCTGGCAGCGACGTGAGGAATTCAATCGCGATTTTGCCGAATCCCTGACCGATTGGGCCTCGACTCAATCCCCGTCAGATGAATTGTGCGTTATTGAAGATGTTCTGTCTCGTTACATCGTACCGATCGCACAGATGAATTGCCCCGTTCTCCTGCTCGTCATGGATGGTATGAGTTGGCCCGTTTGCCATGAACTGTTGGTAGACATACATCGAGAGCACTGGTATGAAGTAACATTGAATGCCGAGGGGCACGTTCCCGTCCCGGTCATCGCCACGATTCCATGTACGACGGCGTATTCTCGTACATCCCTTTTATCAGGCCGATGCGTTTATGGAAATCAGAATGATGAAAATCGAAATTTCGCCGAACATTGCGGACTGAAGACGACATGTTCCGCAAAAAATCCTCCTGTTTTTTTTCACAAGGGCGATATTTCCGATGGTTCTCGCGGTAACTTGAGTGATGTCGTGCGCAATGCTGTTCTTTCATCGGACAAGAAAATTGTCGGAATTGTTCTCAATGCCGTTGACGACCGATTATCCGACGCCCAACAGATCAGGGATATCTGGACCGTCGATCGAATCGGACCACTCGGTGCTCTCATGGAATTAGCCAGGGATACCGGGCGTATTGTAATCCTAACCAGTGATCATGGACATGTTTGGCACCGGCCCGAGGCGACTCGATGCGAAGGCGACGGTTTTGGACGTTGGCGATACGATGGCCCTATTCTTGCAGATGGAGAAATAAAAATTTCAGGACCGCGCGTCTTGGACGACCAAGGGAGGCATTCGCTTGTCCTATCCAAAAACGAGACGTTTTATTATGGCGGACAACACAACGGTTACCATGGCGGAGCAACACCCCAAGAGATGATTTGTCCTCTTGTCATTTTGACGGGCGATCAGCCGGAATCATTCAAGAAGTCCGGTAAGATTGTTCCTGCAAAAATTGACGAACCGAACTGGTGGTTCCCCGATCCTGTCAAATCTCCCGTGGCTGATATCAAGGAAGCTGCAACCAAACCGCGTCGATTTCTCTGGGAAGAATCCGAAAACTGGATTGAACGAATATTTCAGTCGCCCATTTATATCAACCAGAAAGGCATCATGAAGAAGCATGCCCCCGAAGACAGTCAGGTTCGTCAGTGTTTGGGAATCCTTCACCGACATGGAACGATGATGACACCAGCGGCTTTTGCTGCCGAAACGGGCATCCCGTCGTCACGCCTAGATGGGTTCGCCGCACAATTGAAACGATTGTTGAATGTCGATGGATATGACGTTTTGACATTCAGCCGCACTGAAAACAAGATCGAATTGAACTTGCAACGACTGAAAAGGCAGTTTGATATTGAATAATGGTAATGGACATCAGTCAAGAGCGACGAAAAGAGATCATTTCCGCATTGAGGCGGGGTACAGTTCCACAACGCGGGTTGGATTTTCTTGCAATCGGTCTCGACCGATTTAAGGAAACCATTACAAGAGAACTTGATGATGTAGCTCGTGGTGGAGCGGTCTTCAAGGCTGTTCGCGGTGACTACGGTTGTGGCAAAACCTTCTTTGGACGTTGGCTACAAGAACAAGCAAAAAAAGAAGGATTCTCTGTCGCCGAAGTGCAAATATCTGAAACAGAAACACCTCTTTACCGTCTTGAAACGGTCTATCGTCGCGCCATGGAGCATCTCTCAACGGCTGAAACGCGAATAGGTGCTTTTCGCTCTATTCTTGATTCCTGGTTCTATGGATTGGAGGAGGAAATTTTGGCGGAAGGCTTATGCTCTCACGACAATGAAACGGCGTTTATCAGACGTTCGGACGAACTCTTGGAACAACGCCTTACTGCGATAACGAAAACGACTCCTCAATATGCCGCCGTTCTTCGTCGCTATAAAAAAGCCCAGCGAGAGAACGATCATGTTCTTGCGGAAGGTTTGGCAGGCTGGCTTGCCGGTCAACCGCACATTGCTGCTTCTATCAAGCAGCAAGCCGGCATCAAGGGCGAGGTCGACCATTTTGCTTCGCTGAGTTTTTTACGTGGACTTCTGCTTATTCTCAAAGACGCTGGTTACTCGGGTCTTGTTCTCGTTTTGGACGAAATTGAAACTCTTCAAAGAGTTCGGTGCGATGTCCGCGAAAAAGGTTTGAATGCCCTACGCCAATTGATTGACGATATCGATAGTGGGCGCTTTCCGAATTTGTACCTGATGGTTACCGGCACCCCCGCATTTTTCGAAGGACCTCAGGGTGTTAAAAGACTGGAACCGCTTGCACAGCGTTTACACGTGGATTTCCAAACGGATTCCCGATTCGATAATCCTCGAGCAGTTCAATTGCGATTATCAGCATTCGATCACTCACGCCTGTTGGAGGTAGGAAGTAAGGTTCGCGATCTCTTTATGCAGGAGGCCTCATCACCGGATCGCATTCGGAGGCTGGCAGATGATCGTTACATTGACAAGTTAGCGCATGCAGTAGTGGGAAAACTTGGTGGGCGAACGGGGATCGCCCCGCGACTTTTTCTGAAAAAGCTCGTTTCCGACGTCTTGGATCGAATAGATCAATTCGACGATTTTGATCCGAACCGAGACTATCACTTCACATTGCATGACACGGAAATGACACGTGTCGAGCGAGAATCGAATGTTCGAAACGTTGATGATATCGAACTGAATCTATGACTCCTTTCAATCACCTTCATCCCGCTCTTAGGTATCATATCGTTAATTCTTTTGGATGGAACGAGTTGCGTGAGGTGCAGTCTTTGTCCATAAAAACCGCTTTGGACGGATTTAACCAGGTCATACTGGCTCCAACGGCAGGAGGAAAAACGGAAGCTGCGTTCTTCCCGATAATTTCCCAGATTTTGTATGGTGACTGGCCTGCAACATCTGTCATCTATGTTAGTCCGATCAAAGCGTTATTGAATAACCAAGAAGATCGACTACAACGACTATTTAGCCTTCTTGGAAGACGGGCAGCTGTTTGGCATGGAGACACGTCGCAATCTGAACGAAAGAATATTCTTGCCGAACCGCCGGATTGTCTCTTGACAACCCCCGAGTCATTAGAGGTCCTTCTTGTATCAACACAAATTGACCACGAACGTTTCTTTCGCAACATTCGGTGTTTTGTCGTCGACGAGCTTCACTCTTTTGCGAATGATGACCGCGGTTGGCATCTGCTATCTGTTTTCTCCAGAATCACTAAACTGGCTGGACGGGACATTCGGCGAATCGGTTTATCAGCAACTGTTGGAAACCCCAATGAAATGCTTGATTGGCTTTCTGCAGGGTCATCACGCTCGCGGCATCTCGTATGCCCTAAAGAGCATGAAATAGCGCCCGCTGATGTACAACTCGATTATGTTGCTTCTCTTGAAAACGCTGCCAAAGTCATCGGCTTACTCTATCGCGGGGAAAAACGATTGGTGTTCTGTGACAGCCGTTCAAGAGTTGAAGAACTTGCTTTTTTACTTCGCGAATCTGGCGTTAATGTATTTGTGTCTCATAGTTCCATCGGACATGATGAAAGACGACTGGCAGAACAGGCTTTTGCTGAACATCAGAATTGCGTTATTGTCGCGACAAGCTCTTTGGAACTCGGTTTAGATATCGGTGATCTTGACCGCGTTATCCAAATTGATGCCCCTAACAGTGTTTCGTCATTTATGCAACGGATGGGACGCACTGGTAGACGGCAGGGGACAACTCGCAACTGCCTGTTTTTAGCCACCGGCGAGGAAGGCATGCTCCGTGCTGCCGCGCTGGTTCAATTGTGGAGGCATGGTTATATTGAATCGGTCCAACCACCTTCAAAACCTTATCACATTCTTGCTCAACAATTGATGGCCTTGGTTCTTCAGGAATCTGGTATTGGTCGCTCACGTTGGTTGCGGTGGATTGAAAATGTTCCTGCGTTTGCAAAAATGTCGCGTGAAGAGATTGCAAATCTAGTTGCAACCATGCTCTCGAAAGATATTCTTTGGGAAGATTCCGGTATTCTAGGATTTGCGAAAGAAGGCGAAGCAAAGTTCGGCCGAAAAAATTTTCTAGACTTGCTTTCCGTTTTTACAACACCACCAATGTTTCTCGTCATGTATGGAAACAAAGAGCTTGGCAGTGTTCACGAATCGAGTTTTTATCGCAATGATCGAACCGCCGGAATCCTACCTGTGTTGATTTTAGCAGGGCGAAGCTGGCAGACAAATCATATTGATTGGAAACATCGACTTGCCTATGTCGAACCATCGAATATCCAAGGACGTTCGCGATGGTTGGGTGAAGGTCAAATGCTTCATTATGATATTTGCCAAATGATTAAACGCCTTCTTCATTCCGACACTAACGACGGAGCTTGGTCGCTTAGAGCGATTTCGTTTTTTCGTGATATACGAAAACGATTCTCTTGGCTCCGAGAGAGTTCAACAGCCCTTGTACAAGATGAAAAAGGCCACATCCGTTGGTGGACCTTTGCAGGAGGAATTGCGAATATGATTTTGTCGCAAAACCTTCCATCACTGCTTGGAACAGAAAGCGACAACTTCGGAATTAATTTTCAAGAAACAGGCACGCTGGAAGATGCCGCGTTGCATGTGCGATCCGTCAATATAAACAGCATTGAACCGGTAGTCGATTTAGAAGCAATGCATCATCTCAAATTTTCTGATTGTTTGCCGAAAGAGTTGGCCACAGAAATTTTTACATCTCGTTTTCGTGACCCCATTGCTATCAAAGAGGTTTTAAGTTACGACATTGATTTGATCAACAATTCGGAAATTATGTATCCATTCCATGGATGATGGCGTATTCAAACATCGGCCGAAGGCGTCCGGACCTGATCTTGAGTCGTTGGCGATGGTCCAGAACGGCAAGGAGCGGAAAATCGTCCCCTATCGTCCGGTACCGAACTCGTCACCACCAGCATTTTTACCGTTCCGCTAAAGATGTTGGCCGACGCCGCAAAGCCCGACTTCTTCGGACTTTACAAACTACCCCCGGCTGGATTCGGACCAGAGGTACGGTTTAGGAAACTCTGCTGCTGTGGCCGGCGAATTTGACAACCCGATCTCCTATCCCTCGAACCTCCATCCACCTGTTTTCCTGTATCCGTTCCAGGAAGGACGTATTCAGAAACGGCGTCGTTTGTCCGATATTGCGATAGCGGCCCGAAAGGCCTGAAAAGAAGGCCGAAACGCTATCGGGCGATCAACGCAGCCGCTTCGGTCGGCGGGGTCGGCGACTTTACCCAGCGATCCGGCAAAAGATTTTCCAAGGAATCGACGTTCGGATTCCAATCGCTCAAGCGGTACAGTAAGTCCACCAGATACTCCCACTCGTTCAATCCATGCCGTTTGGCGCTCGACAGCACCGTCATGAGGATCGCCGATTTTTTCGCGGCCTCCGGACTTCCGAAAAACATCCAGTTTTTTCGGCCGATCACGAACTCCCGCAACGTCCTCTCCGAAATGTTGTTATCGATATTCAATCGACCGTCCGTACAGTAGAACCGCAAGGCCGTTTCATTGTTCAGCGCATACGCACACGCCAGTCCGAGCGGACTTTTCGGCAGCACGAGCGGATCGGCCCGGCACGTCCGACACAGATCGAAGAGCTCGTTCAATATCGGTACGGAATCGCTTTGACGACGCGCATGCCGCTCCTTGATTGACTTGCCCTTGATCTCGGCTTCGATTTGATAGAGCCTTTTATAAATGTCCACCAACCGCTTCGACCATTCCGGCTCCGTCTTTTCCGCATCCTTGAACCCGCGACGGCAATGGGCGTTGCAGCCCGACTCCTTCGGCGGAGGATGCAAGGGATCAAGGATCTTCGGAGCGAACAGGCCGTCGTAATTTCCGTGCGCATCGCACTGGACGACTTCGGAATATCCTTTCAGGAATTCGTAAATCGGGGCCGCCGCCTGATTCGGCTGCCGTCTTTGTCGATGGGGCGAAGACGTTGTACGGCCTGTCGGAGCCGCCGATATAAACGTACATGTTGCCGTTCACTTGCCGGTTTTCTTCCTTCGGCAGACGGCACGGAGCCCCGGTCGCATCGGTATTGATACAATACGACTGCTTGATTTCCGCTTTTTCCAGATCGGCCAGTTCTTCCAATTGATCGGCAACTCGTCGACCCGCGCCGCCTTGACTTCCCATTCGGCGACTCGATTTTTCAGTTGCGCATTTTCGGCGAGCAGTTCGTCGTAAGTCGGCCTTCGTTGATCTTCCATGTGCGAAGATTACGGAAAACGACGCGGCGTGTCAACACGTAATAGACGACACCGGCAAACGACCAACGGGAGTGAGTTATTGCAACGGAGCGGAAGCTCCATTCGCCTGCCCGGCTTCGGACTTTTTCAGTGTAAAACGCTTGCGTTGCTTGACGACGACCGGCTCGAGGCCTTCGAGGATCATCGCAAGCTGCGCGGCGGTCACGAAAGCGACCGGCTTGACGCCGTCGATTAACGAAACGGGATCCGGAATCGCCCAGATTCGAGGCGTTTGTACCAGATCGAGAAACCGTCGTTGTCCCAGTAAAGGATTTTGAGCCGGTCGGCGGCCTTATTGATCAGAATTTCTGGATAGGGCAAAAAACGTTCCATCAAGCGGATTACGCCCCAAACCGTTCTTGACGACGGCGGCATATTCACGCCTGGACGGCAGGTTCCCGTCGAACGACTTCCGCATGTCGACGGGACTTGTCGCAACGTAAATCGGTCGAGGAAAACCGTTCAGCATGAAACGCCCTCAAGTTGTCGGACGATGCCGATCAAGGTATCGGACGGCGTATCGACCGGAAAACGCAGTATCAAACCGTTTTTCGTGACGACTTCGATCCTGCTGCCTGACGGAACCGGAAGCTCATCGCCGACCTGAAGTGGCAGGAATGTCGTGTGACGCGACGTCGTTTTGCTTGACGGGGATGGCGAAGCGGATATAAAGGAAGAATCATCAAGAGTGTTGTGGTATTGTTGTATCCAATTATTGATGGATTGGGGCGAACAATGAAGTTGTCGGGCGACTTGGGCGACGGGCCGGTGAAGATGAAGAACTTGCTCGACGGCGTGACGCTTGGTGCTGGCGTCATAGCGATACGGACGTTTTTTCGGCATGGTCGGCTCCAAAGGTTCAAGGAAATCTTGGCGTAAAGAACGACAAAACACCTATCGGCCACCCACCGCCGTTTCTGAATACGTCATTCCTGGAACTGATACGGTTGTTCTACGGCAACGAGCGTGGTGGTCGGACGGGCGCGGTGCTGCATTCGATCTTGGCGAGTGCAAAGCGAAACGGCCTGAACGAGTATTCGTACCTGTGCGACGTGCTGGATCGTCTGGCCGATCTTGGCTCCGAAGCCGAACTGCACGATCTCTTGCCGGATCGCTGGAAGCCGAAATCCTGACGCGTCTTGATCCTATAGGATCAGCCGCTTCTGTCAAGAGATGGGGTTCGTGGAGCGCTTACGTTCAAAGTTGGCCGGGCTGGCACCATCACATGGCGTTGTCGCTGTTGGCGGCGTTTTTCCTGACGAAGGAGACATTACGTTCGAAAAAAAGAGTCCGTTGATGACGGTCCCGATGTGCGGTCTGTTGATCGGCGAACAGCTTCGTCGCCTGGCGACGCGAATCCGTCCGGACTGGATGGACTGGACGGTCGAACAAAAAAGTCTCCGTCGCGAATTGGCGTATTTTTATCGTTACAAAGCTCGTGGGTTCCTCGCTCCAAGGAAAAAATATCGGCGGCTATAACTTGCACAGTGCAAGTACTTTACACTTCTGCTTGTCAATAACAAATATTCGTTTCAGCAAAACATCAATTGGCGTTTTGTTCAGAACTCTTATCCTTCAGTGTAGACAACCATTCTTTTGTTATTTTGGATGCCAAGTTGATCTGTTTTTCGTCATAGGCCCCAAGCGGCTGAACCGGTTTTTGCATCCATCGAAGCAATTCGGCTTTGTTGTTGAAAAGCAAGTCGTAGAAGGGAGTTGGTTTTCTGTCGGAGTAAATCAAAAACCATGTAAGGCAATGGATTTTTGTTTTGATCTGATTGTCCTTGTGTTTCAATCCTTTCAGCAGAACCGCAGGCAGCCATTTCCAACGTTCGATGTCATTGTATGAATTATCCTTGTTTTCCGAACGACAAGTAGAATCAATGATATGAAATAACGACTCGTCTTTTCTGTCGTACCCGATCGTATCGAAAAAACAGGCATCGACAATGGCCTTTGGTGTTTTGTAAACCGCTTTGGCCGACTTGACAAACAAATCGCTGATTTCCTTGGGATCAATGCCATCCGGAAGCCCGTAACGAGTGAAAGGTTTTATTGAACCTTCATAATCGATATTCTGTTTGTTCTCGCGACAATATTGCTCAAAAAAATGCACCGCGAACTTCATGTTTTTAGGGAGAATTTCACGAAACATTAACTCATACCATTTGGGAAAAAGATATCTCCATTCTTTTTTTCGTTCGGCATTCCATTGATAACAGAGAATAGCGGTACCGCCATCCATATTCATATCAAGTTTGCGTTTTTCCAACGAACGAAGAATGACGTGTTTCGTCAATTCCGGAATCCGTTTTCCGTCAAGGTATCCAAGCCAGTCGACATGGATTCTATCGGAAGACGATTCGGCATTCGAAAGCAACTCGACCATGGGCACGATGTTGTCTTTTTCGTTATATTCAATGAACGCGCGGAGTTGCTGCTGGTCTCTCGGACTCGCTTCCTCTATAGTTTCAGAAACAATCCGCGCGTAATAGTCGACCGCCCCTCCGGAATACTCGATCCGCCTCTCTGAGATATTGGGCGGCGACCACCGCCTTTCTCTCAACTCGTGAGTATATCGGGGAAAAAGCGAATCTAAAACGTCCCATACATCTTCATTGTTTGCTTTGATTGCTTCCGCAAGCGACCGAATCATTTCTTTTTGATTTTTGATCAGACTGGGCTCTTCTGGCGTGGATGGAGCATTGTTTTGGTTATTCGTTTTTTCTTTTCGTGCCTGCTTGAGAAGTTCCGGATGACGCAACATCTCAATGTGCTCATAAATAAAAGCGTAGAATTCAAAACGGGCGTATTTAAGAATCGTCAGGATAAGCAAGTCGACGTAGTCGCACTCACCGTGAAGACGTTGCCATGAAGCGTTCAAATGCCGAATGCACTGTTTGAGTTTTCGCGGGGTCGAGATGAAACTCATGAGGGGCTGCCAGGCTTCCTCCCCAGGAATGATCGTTGTTTCCGCCCGTACGGAGTTTGAGTATCCGATGAATGTCGCGATATTTCTGTCCGACGGCAGATTGTGTCTTTTATGCGTTTCATGGTCGAGGAGAACATCGTCGAGGAAAGCGTCTTTCGATGTATGATAGGCCCCGATCTTTTTGAACAAATTCGACTTATGATGGTATTGAAGGAAAGGTACCACTTCGATATGATCGCACAATTTATCGTAGACGGTCTCTTCTTTTCCACCGCCATACATGGGACCGACAATGAGAAGAGACAGGTTGCCGATTCCTTTCAGGTTCATCAGCACGCCGTTGACCTCGGCCATGCTGAAATTGGGGTGTTCGTCACGATCCACATCTTCGACGACAACGACCAGACGTTTTTCTTTGAGCGATTGTCGCAATGCCTCCAGAACTTTTTTGGGAGATGTTTGTCGCTCGTAAAAAGCTCCCAAAAGACGAAAAAGAATGTTCCAGCCGGAGCCGCCCGATTTGTAAAGGGCCTGCATGTAATCCCGTGGAACTTGCTGCAACAGTGGTCCGTCGATACCGGCCTCCCTGAGTTTGCGCACAATGGATTCCAATATCTCCTGAAGTACGTATCGTGATTCGGCAAAGCCCCAACAGGGAACTTCGCAGAAAAGGATATCGTCCTTCTCGGCGAGCATTTGCTTGACCATGTTGACGATGCTACTTTTACCGGTTCCGTATGCACCGGCAAGGCCGATTGAGCTGTTTTCATTTTTCTCCAGGAGTTTGGCGATCCGTTGGGCGATCGGGAAAGTGCCGAAAATGTCATTTTTCCGATCGGTAATCGGAGAGTCGTTCTCTGCCCATTTCAAAACCGCTTTAAGCGTTTCATTCTCCAGATTCAGGGGTTGCGACAATTCCTCATCGAACGGCTCTTCCGCCATCGATGACTCCGTGTTTTCCTCTCGGTTGGGACTTGATAACAAAAGAAGCCAAGTACCGACGATCACGATAATATTCCAAACCCAAAGGCTGGATCGTTCATTCGGATACAAGTCGGATCGTCCGAAGATGAGAGGAAGACTGCAAAAAATGATAAAACAGACACTGCTGATCAAAATAATCGGCCTGTGTTTTTTAAGTATCGTTGCACTCAGGGCGAACAAGAATGATACCGAGATATAAAGTCCCAGTAAAACAAGAAACGCACTGGCCGGAAGCGGAGCCGGAACACCATCCGGATTGCACAAATATCGAAAAAAAATGCAGAATGAAAGACCAACGACTACCAACACCGCTACGAGGAAGAAAGCGAACGGCCGCGCAGGTTTCCCTTCAAGGACATGGTGTAAGAATTCGCGGTATAAGGTTCCAAAAGTAATCGACTCGTTTTCTTTCGAGGAATCCCGTACCGGGATGGAACCTGCGTCGGTTTTCGTTGCCTCTGGGCCGGATGGAACTGTTGCGGTTTTTTCCATGACTGATTTTTTGAACCCCTTTCGGGTGAACGTCGAGGTTATCGTCGCGTGTTTTATCCTTTTGTCAAGATTTCAAGAAAAGAAGGTAATGTCGTTCCACCGGTCATAATCAAGGCTGATTGAAAAAGAGGATGCCATATCAACGGCGAGTAAATTCCGTTATCGTATTTTTCCATGTCTTCCCGGATCAACTTGATCTGCGCGATGAGATCAGCGGCCCGGACTGTTACGACATCTTTCGGTTCATTCCCACTCGATTTATCCCTTCCGCTGAGTTGGATTTCCCAATTTCGTAACTGTTCGATCCGATCTTTCTTCAACTGAAAGGCGCGTCGGCGCAGAGCAACCATCGGTAGAAACGTAATGGCGCAAACCGAAAGGGCGATTAGCGTCCGGAGACCTAAGTCTTGACCGTAATTATCAAAAATTGGTGCCCGAGCTAACGTCAAAATAAAGAGAATCACGATGGGGAACAGCATGAGGCTATTGTTGGAATAAGTCCAATCACCGATCACTCGCAGGTCACGCCATTGCGGACAACCTTCATTTCCGTCTTTTTCCATATCCACGGTGAAATCTTCCAGACGATAACGAAATTTTTTGAGGATGGAAACAAAGCGGGCGCAGGCGTAATTTTCCATGGCGATAAATACCGCCAAAAGAAACAAGCCACCCCAGGAAACGCTCCACATCAAGAAAGCGACACCGAAGCTGACGTGAACAACCGTCGAATTGAAACACATGCCGCGAGCGGCGCTCCACGAGCTCCCCCATCCCAAAACGGGCACGGCGACCATAAAAATAAGTAGGCTGAAAGGAGGAATCAATGATCGATACCTTGTTCGTGTCGATTTCTGATAAAGAGTCCAAAGTCCAGCGGTTACGTTCTTGTTCTCGTTATTGTCGGACGCCTCAACGTTGTCTCGCGGTTTTTTGTCTACATATTTCCCCCAGAAATAGATGTCAATCCGACGGAACCCGTTTTGGGCAATAAACCGTTTCAGCTTGCTCATCTCACCCCACAGCATTTTCCAACCGGGAAATGTGTCAGGTTTCACGGAAATCTCTCCCTCGTCCAGAAGGTACTCATCGAGGATGCCCCGGGTTTTCCGGAGCCGCTTGACCGCACCGATGAAAAAGGTCCAGGCTAAAAATAAGGCGACCCATTGAATCAAAACGGTCGGCCAAACACTGACACCGTCCAAGGCGACATATTTCTCACCGCCTCGGGAGGGGAGAAAGTGGTTGAAAAAAATGCCGACGACGATCAAACACAATAAAAACAGGATGATGCGGGAGATGGTCACCAGTCTTTTCCAGATTCTCGGGGCAATTTTCTCATCGCTAAAACTGCCCTTGGGACAAACATCTTTAACCCAGTTTCCTGTAAAAAAGTCGAGAAAAATTTTATGCCATCCCAAAGTAAAAAATAACAACGTGATGAAAAAGAAACCCAAAATGGCCTGAACGACCAGCCCGGCAAGATCGAAAAAGGAGAGTGGGCGCGGCTTGGGGTGGACGGCCGCTTTGTCGCCGAAATTCATGCTTAAATCATGAACCCGGTTGACGCCGATCTCGAACACCCTGGGCTCGCTGCGAGTGGAAAAAGCTTTTTGATCTCCTTGTTGACCAAAACCCGCATCACCGCAAGCCGCGAGAACGCCTTGAAACATCGCTGTTTGATAGTTCGACCGAAATTCTGGAAACTTCGATTGAAACGTCTCGTCCAAACGGAAACCGTGACTTGACGTCACGATCATGTTTTTCGTCCATTGAGATTCTTGAACATCGGTCAAAACTGCGTCAAGATCCGTCGTAAAGAAAACGGTGAACGGGAAATGATGCCGTAACTCATTCACCAACAAAAGCTTGTCGTAGGTGTCGCTGCCCAGAATTCCGATCGCCTTCGGATAAGGCGTTCTCGCTTTGATCTGCTCGGCAAGGCGAATGACATAGTCGATCTGGTTGTTGCCGAAGGATCGATTTGCCGGACGGGACGGAAGAGCCCGATCCGTCAGGCCCATTTGCTGGGAAGCGATTTTCGACAAGTCAGGGGCATTGGTTCCCGTTTTGTTGTCGGTGGCCAAGCTACCGTCCAGCCCGCGAAGATAAGAATATCTCAAGATACGCTTTTCGGCGTCTTGATCAGATATTACTTTTTTATCCGCAGTACCAAGCTTCGTTGAAAGACCGTAGAATTCATTGAGCATCACCTCGGAAAAAGTGCCCGGTAATTCTCGACCGTAGAGAGTGTCGTGTTCGGCAATCAAAACGTATTCTGGATTGCTACGACCTGGAATTCTCCATATCGGACGAAGTTTCAATTCCTGGACAAGGGCTTTGGCAACTTGTTCGTCGCTGCTAATGATGTGCGTCACATGCAGGACGTGTTCTATTTCCGTAGTTGTATGATCCTTCTTGGTCATAACCTCCGGCTGATGCGTTGCCGTAACATTGAACATTCGGATGGTATCACCGAAGTACGAGAGCTTTTCGTTAAGATCATTTGAATGCTCTTTGATTTTTTTCGCTTCGGCTTGGAGAGTTTCGAGGACCGAGGAATGCCAAGGGCCGATAACACGAAAATCGATGACATCTTTCGATTTCCGGACCTGGTTTTTAGCTTTATTTAACTTCTCCTGTAGTGTGAAGATATAATGAAGCGGCGCGGTCTTGATTTCATCTTCGTTCAGCCACAAGACGAGAACGTGATTGTTTTCCTTGTTCACACCGGGTGTGATACGAAACCATTCAAAGGGAACATGAACCGACTGAGAAGTACTGACAAAATGCCATTGACAGTATTCGCAACTGGCTGGCGATTTTTCGTCTTTCTTTGGCTTAAATGAGAAGTACCCCATGCTTTCTGCGTCAGTGGGTGCAAATTTCGCCTCGGACAACCCAGCATTGACCGCGACCCTAGATCGAATGCGCCGTTCTACACGGTCTTCAAAATTCTTACCGGGCACCATAACCACAAGAGCGAGAATTCTTAGCGGCGATTCACTTATTGCCAGATCTTTGAATAATGCGTCAATTTCTTGATCGGTGAGTTTCTGATTTACTGGGGCATTATCGGCATGTTGCTTTTTCGCTTTTTCAAGACAATTGAACGGGTCTTCCCAAGCGCGAAGGATACTTTTGTTGTCAAGTAATGTTTCGGTGATTTGCGAATTGGACGGAGGACGCGAACTCCTCAAGGGAGCGCGGGTCAGATAAAATCCACTGATGGCGATCGTTAAAATGAGACCTATATTAAACCAAGGTCCTGAAAATGCTCCTTGTTTGTTCATAGAAAGTCATGCCGCGTTGAATTCTTGCCATTCTTCGTGTTTAGGACAATTTGCGCATACTATACATTGTCTGCCAGAAAAATCATCTCGTTTTAGCTGTTTTATCATATTGTTGGACATTGTTTCCTCGAAAGGAAAAAATGGAGGAGATTTGACGCCACTCTGCCTAGATGTACCGCCACGCCGAGAAGCCTCAAGAAGGCTCTCGTTTTCGTCGACTAGAAGTGACAAGATACGCTGTTGAAACCACCCCAAGGGGCACCAGATGTCGCAGCCCGTTTTATTTAATAGTGATGGTAACCTTTCTTATGACAGAGTTATTCCAGTGCGGCTTGTTCAGCGAAACCAGTTGACGGATGGCCGTAAGAAGATTGGATTCGATTCGCGAGCGGTTGCGAAGAACCCGTCCCGATAATACGAGAGGTACCTCGATTTCCACCGAATAGCGTTTGCCGTATCCGATTGAGTCTTCATCGACCTTGAACGAAGATGCATTCTCAACGATTACACGCTCGGCTTCTTCATTTCCGCAGGCAAAATATCCTTCAAGTCCTTTTTTGAAGTTGGATTCAAGAAAATCTTTGATCTCGTCTTGTGCAATGCTCATTTTTGCGGTTCTCCGTTTGTGGTTGTCGTAGTTGTCGTTGTTGTTTCCGCGTTTGGTCGTGTATTTGGGCTTGAGGCAGCCAATGTCGGGGGCGCTGATATCGTGATTGGAGATGTCGTGGTTAGGATTATTCGGTCATTTGTATTCCCTCGAACCAAACAGATACCGATAAGTACGGTTACACCCATGATAATCGAAACAGTAATCGTAACGATACCACGCCAATCAAACCTCTCTGCAAAAATCTGTGACGCAGTTTTCTCAATATCATCTTTATGTGGATGTTCGTTTTTGATAACCCGTTCCCGCAAAGTATTAAATACATCCCGCTCCTTTTGTTTTTCCGCGTCAAACCTCTCCTCGCGATTGAGAAGCCAATCCCGCCGTTCGTCCATCCATTGGCGGCGTTCCTGCTCCATATCCGCAATCTTGGTATTCAATTCTTTCTCGCGGTTTCTCAGGTTGGTAATTTGAGAATTTAGCTCGCCTTTGAATTCCTCATGGAATCTGGCAAGTTCCTGGAGTCGAGTGTCGTAGTAGTTGACGAGGGCTTTTACGAGTTCTTCTTCAAGGGCATCCTTTCTCACTTCAATGGGATTAAAGCGGTCCTTCCACTCATCCCTCCATTGCGTGAACAATTCTAGCATGTCGCGATGGTGTTCCTTCCATTCGCATTTCCGGTCATTGTAGCCGCTTGCAAGGTCACTGAGGCGTCGCTCAAAGTCGTTTTCGTGTTTTATTTCAAGTTCTTTTTTTCCAGCCTTGAGTTCCTCAAGAGCTGTTGCTGGGTCCAGAGGGCTTTCGTCAAGTCGCCTCTGCCAGTCCTCCAGGTGCTTTGTCCACTCTTCATAAGGTTTGGTCGGCGAAAAATCTGCAACGGGAATGAATCCTTTTCCTGATTCTTGAACGATTCCTCTTGCCGCCTCGACGACACCTTTTACGTCGAAGTGTTCTGGTAGTTGTGGTGGATTGATGGCGACTACCGGTACACCCGATACAGGTTGCTGCGTGCTCATTTGTTGCTCATCCTTTCATCGATGTTGATTATAAATTTGTCACAAGGATTCACTGGGGTTGTCGCCCGGCAGGAAAATATGCAAAACGAGGCCGACGAATGCCGCGGAAAACAAAATGAATATAAAATTATTCCATAAATTGATCGTTGACAATAGAACGCATCCTACAATGCCAGAAACGAGCATGACAAGTCCAGACAGTTTCAATGATCGTACAAGAATATTCCTTGTAAATGGTACGACTCTTTGTACGACAATCGTTGACACGATAAAAATCATGAAAAGAATCAGCAAAACAAAGGGTAGAATATTGATTTTGCCTATAGTCTTTTCGATGTCTTGAAAAAACGCAAGTGTAAACCAGGCTGTGACGTTGGCAAAAAAAAGTCGCGGCAGAAAGAGATGCATGCCGAAGAACGATCCATGACCAGCGAGGAAGACACGCCATGAAGTTAAACCGGAATAACGGGCAACGAACCACTTGGAGACGAGTTTATTGTGCTCTTTCCTTATGTCTCTGAGGATTTCCTTGTTTGGTCGAATCGACAGATAGGGCCGGTATATTCGCCGCATTTCTGTTTCGCAATCATCGAACCAGACATGGAATTCTTCGTAAAAGGTCTTATCGGAACGGAGGTCGCGAATACAGGTCGTCCACTCTTTCTCCGCTTCAAAAAGAATCACTCCGTAAAATTGTTTTTTTTCTTCCCGCTTTTTACGCTCATCCACACCGGCGACACTTCCTCCCTTTTTTATGGATTCTTCGCAGATTGCTCGTTGATACCAGTATCGTGCTTTTGCAAGAAGACACCGGGCAAAAAAGTTCTGATGGAGTTTTTCATTGAGTTTGCCATAATAGGGCGACATCTGAAAAACACTCGTTTCACGGAGGTCAAAAAGAAAATCCAGAATAATCTTGCTGACAGTCAGAGGTTCGAGTATTGAAGGCGAGTTGCGCAGAGCATTTGATGCGTTCGGTTTTTTCCAATACTTCGGATGCTTCGAGTTCAGGCCGAAATGAAAGGTCGAATAATACGACAAGTACGAGATTTCATGCAAAGTGGCAGCCGTTTCTTCAATCTTCCAGTGAAATGATTCCGTAACCGTACTGGCAAAACTCCGTTCAATATTATCATCAATGGGAATGTGCAAAACCATTACACTTCTGTCAGGGTCGCCACCAATTGAATTGAACTCGATTTCGCTATCGGTAAAAGTCACATAGATATTACTGTCCGTCTTTCCATCCGGGCAATAACGGAAAACAGCAATTCCTTTTTCGATGTTGGTGACATCGGTATCAAGCCTGAAATAGTGTCCGTGATACATGAGCCCCCCCGTATTTACTCAATGCCGCATTCTTATTGTCGGCTGTTGAGGCAGATGATAAACTCTTCAATCTTTTTTACCAATTCTTTCGCAGCCAGTTCGTTTCGTCCCTTGTTTGCATCAACAAGCTTGTTTTTGATTTCTCGAAAATTTATAAGCATCTGAGGCCACTGTTGGGGCGTACCATAGGCCGTGGTATGGATAAGGTGGGACAGGTGATCCCAGAATGCTTTATTGTAATAAATGATATCGGGAAAAAGAGAGAAAACAAGTTCCGATTTCCTGGGATTCGCCCTGAGTCTTTCAGTATCTTCGGCTTCCTCGTCGGATAAGCCGTGTCGAATGTCCTTACTCATAATTTTACATGCCGCTTCGAAGTTGAGAATGCTTCGAAAGTATTCATCGGCCATCTGACGCTCCGTTTTTTCGGCCGACATGAATATCTTATTCAGTAAATCAATGAGCGACACGCCGCCCTTATACTCGTGCGACATTTTTTTTTGATGAAATTTCGACAATTCGTCAACCTGCCACGTCATAAAAGAAAACAGGTTGTATTTAAACAATTCCGGCGTGTTAATCGGACACGCGCCCCGGCTCAAATGCCACTCGTTCGTATGATAATGAAAACCTTTCGCGGCTAGTTTGCCCTCAATGGCACTGGCGAACGCGGACACATTGAAAACCCAGAGATACCCCATCGGCCCGCGTTCCGACTCGTTGGTTGATCCCTTGATTTTTTCCAACAACTTGTCAGAAGTATCGAAATCACTTTCAGTCGCCGTGGTCTTTCCTTCTTTGTTCAGGAGGTAATCCAACAAAATGATGTCGAAATGCTGCTCTTTGATGAGTATCATTGCTTCCTCAATCGTTGCAGCACAGTGAATTTTGACGTGGCACAACCCGTCCAAGTCAGGGGCTGTCTTTGACGGATAAGAAACATATTTCCCGTCAATGAATTCTTCAATCGAAAACATCGATGACAACAAATCGCAAATAACATTCAATTTGGAGCACTTGCCACCGGACAGATGTTCCCGGGAATGATCGTCGACTAACAAGATTTTCCATATCAGAGGGCGATTCAAGGAGAGGCGGCCGGTAAATGCTTCCTTGAGGCTCCGAACATCGGTGGCCGTCTTTTCCGCCATTTCCCCCTCGGAATGGAAGACGATCGGGGAGATTTTACGGTGTCCCGAACTGTCAAACTCGCCGAAACGAGAGTTGATCAGGACACGAGCCCTGAATTCGAGATATTCGAGCCCGTTGTTGCAGTCGTACAGGCCCAGTTCACGGTAACAGGCAAATTGCTTGCGGATATTCGCCGCTTCATGCTCGTTGCTTGCGTAACGACACCAGATACTGCTGTCGAGATAGTTTGCACGACGCTCTGCGTTTCCGAATTCACTCAACGGCTTGGGACCAATGATAAGAAGCGGCTTGGGAACTTTTATCCGCTCGGCACACCTGTCCGGAGAAAAACGGGGATCCCAAAACGCTTTGCCGTCACCGGACGCTCTCAACACGTCGTCCAATGCGGATTGATCGGTTGCTCCACTCAACTGCCAGATAGCCAGACGATCCAGATAAGTTTTGTTGTTCAAATAGAAACCTTCAGGAACTCGCAAAACGGCGCAAACATCCCGTTCATCAATCGGTTCGATGGTTTTTTGACGGTGCCTATTGAATACCGG
>JAVBQW010000015.1:0-107810 GCA_031548665.1 Thermoguttaceae bacterium | reverse complement strand
CCATGGAATTTCTCCTTTTCAAACAGTTGATGTTGTCGTTCCTGTTGGGGTTGCTCGTCGGTATCCAGCGGGAGAAGATGCGCGTTCGGCTCGGCGGGATGCGGACGTTTCCGTTGATTTCGGTCTTCGGAACGGTCTGCGCTTTTTTAGCGGGACATTACGGGAACTGGATCCTGCTCGGCGGAATGCTCTCGGTCGCCGTGGTGAGCGTGGTTCCTCACCTGACGCAACTCGTGCTCTACGTGATGCGGGCGCACGAACCGGAGCCGATGTCGCCGGTCGACGGCAAGCCGCTCAACGCCGATCAAAAGGACCGCGATTTCGGAATCACGACGCTCATGTCGGCGCTCCTTCTCTTTGCGGTGGGAGCTCTCCTCACGGTTCCGAACATGCTGCCGGTCGCGGTCGTGGTCGGCGGCGGGATCGCGATTCTGCTGCAATTCAAGCTCGAACTGCACAGCGTGTTGGATCGGCTCCAGGATTCCGACATGCGGGCGATCATGCAGTTCGTGTTGATTTCGTGCGTTATTTTGCCGATCCTGCCAAACAAGACGTTCGGACCGTACAACGCGTTCAATCCGTTCGAGGCTTGGCTCATGGTCGTGCTGATCGTCGGGATGAGTCTCGGCGGATACATCGTGTACATGTTCCTCGGCCAGAACGCGGGGATATTCCTCGGTGGTTTCCTCGGCGGCGCGATTTCGAGCACGGCGACGACGATCAGTTATTCGAAACAGGCCCAGGCAGCTCCGTCGACAAGTCGGGCTTCGGCGATCGTGATCATGATCGCGTCGACGGTCGTGTTCATTCGGGTGCTGGTCGAAATTTCGATCGTCAGCCCGAAATTTTTGGCGACGTGCATCGGACCGGTGTGCTGTTTGATGCTCTTCGTGTTAGTCCCGGCGATGCTCCTTTGGCTTGGTGTTCGCAAAGCGCCGCCGCCGATGCCGGACCAGAAGAACCCGACGCAGCTCAAGTCCGCGCTGATGTTCGGACTGATTTATTCCGGGGTGAAGTTCGCCCTTGCCGTTGCGCAAAAGGAGGCGGGCGAATACGGAATGCTGATTGTTTCGGCGCTCTCGGGGCTGACCGACATGGACGCGATCACGCTTTCGACGGCAAGACTTGCACAATTGCAGATCGACGCCGGAGGGGAAACGCCGCTGTTGGTCGACGGTTGGCGTATGATTCTGATCGCGGCGATTTCGAATCTGTTTTTCAAGACGTTGATCGTTGGGTCCATCGCGGATCGCCGATTTTTAGGAACGATGATGCGTCTTTTTGCGATCCCGTTCCTCGGCGGAATCGCGATTTTGATTTTCTGGCGCTAAACGAATTCCATTTCGTCGCCGATTCGCAGCATCCCCTGAAATATCGTCCCGTTTAAACGAAACTCGTGTTCGCCGAGCGGTTCGTAAGTTCCCGAATCGACACGCCGAACGGAGCCGCGTCCGCCGGAAACTTCTCCTTCGTAATCGAGATACGCCAAGCGGTGGTCCGGTAATTTCGTAACGAAGCAGCGAAACGAACGGACCGGAATCTCACGCGGCGAAATCGACCACGTCGAAAGCGCGCCTTCCGCTTCCAGCATCACGTCCCAGTGAACGTCGCTTGGCGTGGCGTGTTCGAGGATTACAAATCGTTTTTTTTGCATGATTTTTTGTCTCACACGGAGGCACTGAGGCACGGAGAGGAAGGGGATAGGAGCTTTCCTCCTCCGTGCCTCTGTGCCTCCGTGTGAAAAAACACACCAAATAAAACGGCACTAATGAATTGCATTTGAGAACTCGTGTACTAGACGAAAGATATTGTCGATCGTTTGCATCCGTGATTAACGTGTGCAAGAGCCTACTGAAATCTACTCTCTGGGTCCCCGCCTGCGCGGGGATGACGGGAATCAACCCTTTTCACGGAGCTCCCATGGAAACCCTTTGGCTCTGGATCGGATTCGTCGCCCTCATTACGTTCTTTTTGGCGTTGGACCTCGGCGTCTTCAATCGGAAGGCCCATGTTCCGGGAATCCGGGAATCGCTCGGTTGGACGATGTTCTGGGTCGCCATGGCCCTGTTGTTCAACGTCGCGATTTATTTCATGTACGAGCACCACCTGTTCCACATCGGACAGGATCACGGTCAAAACGTGCTCAGCGGAGCCCAGGCGGCGAAGATGTTCTTCACCGGATACCTGATCGAGAAATCGCTCAGTCTGGACAATATTTTCGTGATCGGCGTCATCTTCACATATTTCGCCGTTCCCCGGATTTATCAGCACCGGGTCCTTTTTTGGGGAATCTTCGGCGCCCTCGTGATGCGGGCCGTCATGATCCTGCTCGGCGTCGCGCTGATCCAGATGTTCCACTGGATTCTCTATATTTTCGGCGGCATCCTGATTTTCACCGCCTTGAAAATGCTGCGGCACAACAACGAGGAGATCCACCCGGAGAACAACGCCGTGGTCAAATTGGCCCAACGGTTTTTCCGTGTTACTTCGGACTATCACGGCGAACGTTTCTTCGTGAAGATCGACGGCCTTCGGTACGTCACGCCGATGTTCATCGTTTTGCTGGTCGTCGAAAGCAACGACCTCGTGTTCGCGATCGACTCGATTCCGGCGATTTTCGCGATCACCCGGGATCCGTTCATCGTATTCACGTCGAACGTGTTCGCGATTCTCGGGTTGCGGTCCCTGTACTTCGTCATGGCGGCGATGATCGCCAAGTTCCGATATCTGCAGATCAGTCTCTCGGTGATTTTGGGATACGTCGGCGTCAAACTGCTCTGCATCGACCTGATCCACCATTACGGGTTGGACGACATTTTAACTTGGACCTCACTCGGCGTGATCATTTTGGCGATGATCGTCGGCGTCGTCGCGTCGATCGTCGTCAACCGGCGGGAACACGACCGGGCCGTCCAGTCGATCCGGAAACTCGTCTCCGCCGTGGAAAAGCTCCGGGCCGACACCGGACGGCTGCCGACCAGCGAAGAAGGACTCGAGGCCCTGATGGTCCAACCGGCGTCCCTGGACCGTTGGAACGGACCCTACGTCGAAGGAGAACTGCCGGTCGATCCGTGGAAACATCCGTTCCAATACGCCTCACCGGGAACCCACGGCGACCACGACTTCGAAATCTGGTCCATCGGTCCGGACCTGAAAGAAGGAACCGACGACGATATCTATAGCTGGATGATCCGATGAGAAAACAATCGGCAACAAAACGGAGCACGAAGCGTCAGCAAGTGTTTTGAGCACATTCCCTTGCTGACGCGTCGGGCTCCGAAATAATCATCCCGCGCTGACGTTTGGGACTGGTCTTTACAGCGTGATTGAAATACGATTTCTTGACTGTTATAATTCTTCCGTTGTTTCCCTCGTTTTCCGGAGATTCTTCCTCTGACCGGATACAAGCCATGAACCGACTTCTTCCGTGTTTCTGGTTGTTCTGTTCCTTCGCCGCAGCGGAGGAGTTTGCGCCGCTGTTTCCGTTCGTCGTTTCCTACGACGCGCCGAAGAACGCGGTCAATGTTTCCTCGTTGCTCGACGCCCCCGCCGGCAAACACGGCTTCGTTCGGGTCAAGGACGGCAAGTTCGTTACCGATCAAGGAGAAATCCGATTCTGGGCGACGAATCTCTCCGGCGGCGCGAACTTTCCCGAAAAGGAATCCGCCGACCGACTCGCCGATCGTCTGGCCCGATTCGGATTCAACTGCGTGCGGCTCCACTGGATGGACGGCGGCAACTATTTTTGGGGAAAAGACGCCAAGTCGCTCCGGAAAATCGATCCGGCGACGCTCGACAAGCTCGACTACCTCGTCGCCGCCCTGAAGAAACGCGGAATCTATGTCAACGTCAACCTGCATGTCGCCCGCTGGATGGACGACCGCGACGGCTTTCCGCATCGGGACAAACGGCCGAAATACGACAAGGGACTCGATAATTTCGAACCCCGAATGGTCGAACTCCAAAAGGAATACGCCCGGGATCTGTTGACGCATAAAAATCCCTACACCGGCCTGTCGCTGGCCGAAGACCCCGCCGTCGCGATGGTCGAGATCAACAACGAGAATTCCGTCGTCATCGAATGGGCCAACGGAGCGCTCGATGAGCTGCCCGAACCGTACGGAGCGGAATTTCGCAAGCAATGGAACGCCTGGCTGAAGAAGGAATACAAAACGACCGACGAACTGCTCAAGGCGTGGAACTGCAAGAATTATCCGCTCGGCGACGAAATGATTCCCGGCGGCGATTTTACCAAATTTTTTGGCTTGGACGGGAAAACCTGGTTTTTTCAGCTTGATGACGCGGAGCAGGCGACCGCGACGGTTGTTCCGAACGAAAAACTGCTTCGGCTCGACATCAAACGGGAAGGCAAGGTTTCCTGGACGCCGCAGCTTATGGTTCATAACTTTAAAATCAAGAAGGACCAGCCGTATACGCTGTCGTTCCGAATTCGCGGCGACAAACCGATCTTTCTCAACTCCTACGTCGCAATGGACGCCGCTCCGTGGAGCATGCTCGGAATGCATACCAGATTCCAAGTCACGAAAGATTGGAAAACCTACAAATTCCAGTTTTTCGGGACGGAAGATTTCGACAAGGTTCGATTTACCTTTACGGGCTTGAAACCGGGAACCTTCGAACTCGCCAACATGACGTTGCGGCCCGGCGGCAACTTCGGACTTCCCGAAAACGCGAAGCTCGAAGACGGAACGATTCCGACGCTCAAAAAGAGCGAACTGCATCTTTCGGAAGAATACCGCCGCGATTTTTGGCGGTTCCTCGTCGACCTCGAATGGGCGTACTGGCCCGAAATGTCGAAATACCTCAAGGAGGAACTCAAAGTCAAGGCCCCGATTTCCGGCACGCAACTCTACTACGGCTCGAAGCACGTCCAGGCGGCCCTTGATTACTGCGACGACCACGCTTACTGGAACCATCCGTCCTGGCCGAACAAGGCATGGGATCCGAACGATTGGTTCATCCGCAACCGGGCGCTCGTCAATTGGGCCGACAAGGATATTTTCCCAAGGCTCGGAACCCGTCGTGTTGCCGGAAAACCGCATACGATCAGCGAGTACAACCATCCGGTCCCGAATCAGTTCGCCGCCGAGGGACTTCCGATGATCTGCGCCTTCTCCCAGTTTCAGGGCTGGGACGGTATTTTCCAGTATACCTACGTGCATCAACCGAACGACGAACCGGACAAGTTCACGGGATATTTCGACATGATCCAACAGGTCGGGCAGCTCGTTCATGCTTCGGCCTGCGCGAACATCATTCTTCGAGGCGACGTCGTTCCGGCGAAGCAAACGATCTACGGAAAGATGAGTCGGGATGAAGAACTCGACGCCTTCGTCAAAGCCCGATCGCCGCGTCAGATCGATTTTGAGTCGTCCGGACTTGATCCTCGGCTTACGCTGCTCCATGCGACGGCGCTCGACTTGGCGGGGAAAAATCGCGGCGAAAAGGGCGAAACGATTCCCGCCGACCAAAAGGTGTTCGTCAGCGACACGGGGCAGTTGACGTGGAACATGGAACAGGAAGGCAAGGGATATTTCGTCTTGAAGACGCCGAAGACGAAAGTTTTTACGGGTTTCGTGCCGAACGGCGTCGTCGATCTGGGCAACGGATTCCGGATTTCGATCGGCAAGACCCGATTGGGCTGGGCGACTGTTTCGTTGACGGAAACAGCTCCGAAGCATTGGCTCCTCGCGGCCAGCGGCTTCATGGAAAACAAGGACATGAAGTTCGTGAAATACGATGAAAAATCCGACGGTAAGGACGAACGCTACACGGTTCACAAAGATTGGGGAACCGGTCCGGTGCTCTGCGAAGGAATTCCCGTGTCGCTGGTCCTCCCGAAAGATACGGTCGTCGCTAAAATCTATGCATTGGACGCTTCCGGCAACCGCCGAGCGGAATTCGCCGCCGGAGTTTCCGGAAACGAAACGGTCGTCGCCGCCGATCCGCGATACCAGACACTGTGGTACGAAATCGTCGTCGAATGACACCTCAGAGCTTAAATACCGTCATCCCCGCGAAGGCGGGGACCTAGACGGAAAACGTTATTGATCGTTTGCATCCGTCAATAACGTGTGCAAAAGCCCATTAAATTCTGTTCTCTGGGTCCCCGCCTTCGCGGGGATGACGAAAAACGCCGTCTACTTCTCACGCCCTTTCTTTCCCACCTTCCCCCTCGATGTCCGACCACAAGACCCATCTCGTCAACTTGCTGAAGGGAGCGGGGCTTGCGTTCTTGAATCTGCTGGTTTCGATCGGACTGGGCTTTGTTCTGACGCCGTATATCATTCAGACGTTGGGCGACCGGTATTACGGAATCAACGTCGTCGTCGGTTCGTTCGTCGGCTGTTTCGCGATTTTGGACTTCGGCATCGACTCGGCCGTTTCCCGATACTTCGTGCTGCATTTCGCGAAGGGCGAAAAGGAAGAATGCATCGACATCGCGAACACGGCGTTTTATCTGTTCATCGTGATCGGCGGCGTCGGGTTCGTCGTGATGTCGCTGATCGGTTGGGGAATTTACGTCTTCAACCCCGACATGGAAGATCGGGAACTTTTTCTTGCCGTCATTTTCTTGAATGCTCTGGTTTTTGCGTTGAATTTTCCGCTCCGGGCGCTCAACGGAATCATCAACGGAGCGATGCGACTGGAGTTGACGGGGTCCCGCGACTTGTTCTTCAAAATTCTCGGAGCGGTGCTGATTTTCGTCGTCCTTTATTTCGGCGGCGGTCTGATCGGTTTGGCGAGCGTCGGAATCGTTACCGCTCTGCTTGACATCGTGGTGCTGTACCGATTGGTGTTTACCGTGTTTCCCGAGTTCGTGTTCTCGCTTTCCCGGTATCGGCGGGAACTCCTGCAAAAACTCGTCAGTTTCGGGACCTACACCTTTCTTGTTTTTGTCGGCGACACGTTGTCGACGAAGGGCGCCCTGTTCGTTTTGGCCGGAATGCTTTCCTTCGAGGCTCTGGCTCCGTATTCGGCGGTCAGCGTGAACTTGTCGAGTTATTTTTTCGCCATCATGACGACGATCGGCGGCGGCTGGCTGATTACGTGGTTTACCTATCTTCACGCCAGCGGAGAAAAAGAATTGCTCGACCGGTCGATGCGGTTTTCTTACAAGATTTGCGCCTATTCGGCGTCGTTCATGCTCTTCGGAATTCTGGTTTGGTCGCCGGATTTCGTGATCCGCTGGTTGCCGGAAGGAGAAGAGTATCTCGTCGCCTATCCGAGTCTCGTAATGCTCTCGCTGTATGTCTGGATTTCGCAGATTCAGGTTCCGAACACGAAGTTGCTCTTTGCGTTGGCGAAGCACTCGATTCTTTCCTATCTGACGCTGGCCGGCGGCATTTTGAACGTCGGCCTGAGCGTCGTTCTCGTCAAATACGGCTGGGGAATCAACGGCGTCGCGTTCAGTGCGCTGTTGGTCGAAACCGTCGTCCGGGGAATCATCATTCCGATTTACGTTCGGTGCTTGCTGAACGAAAGCATTCTCTTCTATTATCTTCGGTTGCTCGGTTATGTTTCGATCGCGGCCGTCGCCTGTATCGTTCCGCTGATTATTTCCATGGCCCTGATCGCTCCGAGTTATCCGCGGTTGTTTTTGGTCGGAATCCTTTCCGCGTTGACCTATCTTCCGGCGATCTATTTTCTCGGGTTCGACGCCTCGGAACGTACCGAACTGCGAAAACGGTTGCCTCTTTTCAAAAAATAACAGCCGGAAGGGAGGCGTACTCGCCGTACTGACGGTATGCGGGCCGTGGAGCAGCTCTCCGTCATTACGGCGGAGTACCGCCTCCATTCCGGCTTTGATGAAGGAGGACGCAAACTTTTTCGAAAGGTTACACGGAAACACAAAAATTTTCGATAATTTTTGATTTTTTTCTTGCAAGTGTTTCGATCTTATTTATAATAGTTCCATTGGCGGTGTTTCAGGCGAGATGGCGACCTTTTTTAATCGACGAGGATACGATGAGTACGGATCAGAATCCACAGGATATTATCGAGAAAATCGAAATTCCGGACGACGTTCCCGTTGTGGATGATTACGATCCGGCATTGGAAAACATCCGCGAACGTCGAACGCTTCGCCAGCTGATTCGGGATGCGCCGAGTATTGTCTTCAGTCTCGTCGTTCACGGAGCGGTTCTGTTGCTGCTCGGACTCTTCTCGCTGCCGGTGATTATCGATTTCAACGTCGACCTGACCGCGCTGCCGGATGATTCGGAGGAACTGCAGGACGTCGAACTCTTCGAAGAGGAGCCGCCGAAGGAGATCAATCTCGATCCGACGGCCGAAGTCGTCGAAACGACGATCGACGCGGCGCCGACCGAGATGTCTTTCGACGATACGCCGGTCAAAATGGAGGTCGCGACGGCGGATATCGGCAATATCATGTCTCCGGACGCCCTGATGTCCAAAATGGGAGCCGCCGACGGCAGTAATTTGTCGGGACGGAAAAATAAAGGGTCTCACCTCGCCAGCGGCGGCGGTTCCGAAGCCAGCGAAAAGGCGGTCGCCATGGGATTGGCGTGGATCGTCGACCACCAACTTCCCAACGGCGCTTGGGCTTACACGCAGCTCGGCAATCCGAACTGCCGGGGAAAGTGTAAGGACACGATGCTTGACAAGTACAACAAGTCGCTGATCTCCGCGACTTCCATGGCTCTGCTCCCGTTGCTCGGCTCCGGTATCACCCACAAGGACGGTAATCCGCTCAAGTACCGTAAGGCCGTGAAGGAGGGGCTCGACTATATTACGAGCAACCTGCAAATCAAGAACGAAGGCACGCTTCCCGTTGCGATCCTCGCGGAAAAGGGCTCCAGTCCGGTCATGTACCATCACGGTCTCTCGACCATTGTGATTTGCGAAGCCGCTGCGATGACTCGGGACAAAAATCTCGAAAACGTTGCGCAACGGGCCGTGAATTATATTTGCTGGGCGCAGGATCCCGTCGGCGGCGGTTGGCGCTATGCGCCAAAGCAGCCCGGCGATACCTCCGGCATGGGATGGAACATGATGGCATTGAAAAGCGCCCAGATGGGGTATTTGACCGTTCCTCCAATAACGATCAGCCGGGTTCGGCATTTTCTTAACAACGTCGTCGGCGGCGAAGGCGGAGCCGTCTATGGATATACGAGCAACAACCCGAACGAACCCGAAGGTTTGAAAAGCCCTCGACCGGGATTGACGTCGGTCGGTTTGCTCTGCCAAATGTATTTGGGCTGGAAGGCTGACACGCCGGGCCTCATCAAGGGAACCGACTATCTGGCGAAATGGGGACCCAACACCGGAAATCTCTATTATTCGTACTATGCCACGCAGGTCATGCACCATGTCGGCGGCGAAAAATGGGAAAACTGGAACAAACGGATGCGCGACGGCCTTGTCAATAAACAGGAAACGAAAATCGAACACGAAAAGGGCAGTTGGCCCGTCGAAGGCGGACTCGTCGGCGATCAAGGCGGGCGACTGACCTGTACCGCGTTGTCGACCATGATTTTGGAAGTCTATTATCGACACCTGCCGCTCTATCGGAAGTCATCGACTGCCGAATCCTTCCCCTTGGACGACATCGACGTCAAGACGCCGGAAAAAAAGCCCTAAGAAAATAGAAGGAACCTCGAAATATTCCGGAAAAGAGCCGGGACCTGTGGTACCGGTCTTGAAAAATCAAGAGATGTTTTCGGTCTCGGCGACGTTGGGACGGAATTTTCGAGGTACCCTTGAACCATCGTGTCAATTGGCGAGATTAACCGGGCGCTACGGGAGTACCCTTCGCTTCCGGCTGCCAAAGAACTGACTTTGCAATCCTCGTGGTATTTCAAGGACGTCGGTTGACATTCGCCTTGGCGACCGATATAAGGAATAGAGGATTTGGCGTCATCGCGTTTCACACACGATTCCTTATGGACGGTTTGAGCGAAGGTAATGGTTCAAGATTACGACAACAACGAATTTCCGCAAGACTTACAGCAGTCGTCGGTGCCGGAAATTCGGGCTTCCGATGTGGTCGCCATGTTTCAGGGGATGCTCGCGACCTTTGCGAAGACACCCGGCAACGCCGTGTTCATGACGGATGCGGTCGGTCGTTACGTTTTTCTTGACGGTTCCGGCTTGGCGTCTTTGGGGATCGTTCCTGAACGTTGGCTCGGCCGTTCCGTCTTCGAATTCCTGAAGGATCATCCGGACCATCGCCGAATCATCGAACGGGTCTTTCAAGGTGAAACCATCATCGATCAAAGCCGTTTCGACGATCACTTTTTCGAGGATCGTTTCTTTCCCATCGCCGCCCCGAATGGTCGCTTGTTCGGAATCGCCGGAATCCAGGTCGACGTTACCGATAAGGTCACGGCCCAAAAGGATTTGCAGAAAAGTATCGATCTGGTCGACAACCTGTTCGACAGCATTCCTGACAACGCCTATCTCCTTGATCGGGACTTCACGATCCTGCGGATCAACGCCGCTGCGCGGCGAATGGTGCCGAAAGTCGCCTCGCAGATCGGAAAGCCCTGCTATCAAGCCGTTCACGGCCGCGAGACGCCCTGCGAATTCTGTCCCGCCACTGAAACACTCCGAACCGGTCAACCGACGACGCGCGAGTATTTCGAAGAAAAGGTCCGGCGGTTTTTCGAGTTGACGAGTTTTCCGATTCGCGACCGCAAGACCGGTCAAATCATCGGAGCGACCGAATTCGCCCGGGACATCACGGACCGCAAGCAGATGGAGGAATCGCTCCGACGAAATCAGGCGTTGTTGGACGACTTGATGGAGGTCCTCGATCAAGGGGTTTACATGATCGACACGGGGTACACGATCACCCGCGCGAATAAAGCGATGCAAGCCATGTACCCGCATCTCGACCCGCTCGTCGGCAAAAAATGTTACGACACGACGATTTACGGCGGCGTCTGTCCCGATTGTGCGGCCGAATGCATGTTTCGTGAAGGCCGTCCGACGACGCGAACGTTTTTCGAGAAAAAAAGCGATGGCGAGTCGGGACAATGGCTCGAACTGACCGCGTTTCCGCTCTACGGATTCGGAAGCAATGGCGTGACCGGCGGAATCTGCATCCTTCGCGACGTGACGCCCCGTGTCGAAATGGAGAGCCGGCTGGACGAATATCGACGGCAAATTCGCGCGATGGCCGACAAACAGGTCCATGAACTTCAACTGAGCGAAGCGAAACTTCGTACGATCCTTGAGACCAGCGGCGCGGCGATTTCGTTTGCCGATTCCCGGGGCTGCTATACCTACATCAACGGCAAGTACAAGGAAATGTTCGGTTATTCCCAGGAAGAACTCCTCGGCAAACCGCTCGTCAGCGTTACGAGCTCCGATCAGGAAAGCTGGGAACGTGGTCGCGCGTTGATCGAGCAGGCACTGAACGGCGAGATCGACGCGTATCGAATTACGTTGGAACTCGAAACGAAAAACGGACGTTCGCTTTGGGCGGATATCAGCGTCAACGCGGTTCGTGGTCTGGAACCGGAAGAAACGCAATTGATTTCCGTGATCCTCGACGTTACCGCGCAACGGCAATTGGTCGACCAGTTGGAGCGGGCAAAAATCGCCGCGGAAGATGCCAGTCAGGCGAAAAGCCAGTTTCTGGCGACCATGAGTCACGAAATCCGAACGCCGCTCAACGGCGTGATCGGCGTGTCGAATCTCCTGATGGGAACCTCGCTGCAACCGAAGCAGTTGGAATACGCCAAGTTGATTCTTGCTTCCGGAGAATCGCTCCTGTTCCTGATCAACGACATTCTCGACTTCTCCAAGATCGAAGCGGGAAAGTTCGAATTGGTCGAAACGGAATTCATCCTCCACGATCTGATCGAATCCGTGTTGGGAATCCTCGCGTCCCGAGCGGAAGAAAAGAGCCTGGACTTGGTCGCGACCTTCGACAGCCGAATTCCCGGACCGATCATCGGCGACCCGGGCCGGTTGCGGCAAGTCCTGATCAATTTAGCCGGAAACGCCTTGAAATTTACTGAAACGGGAGGCGTCCGCATCCACGTCGAACTCGACGCCCAGTTGGAAAAGGAGCTTCGGCTGCGTTTCGAAATCATCGATACGGGAATTGGAATTCCGGAAGATCGGCGGGACCGTTTGTTTCGACAGTTTTCCCAGGTTGATTCGTCGTCGTCGCGTGCTTACGGCGGAACGGGACTCGGTCTGGCGATCAGCAAACGTCTCGTCGAATTGATGGGCGGCGACATCCATGTCGCGAGCATTGTCGGTTCCGGCTCGACGTTCGGGTTCACGGTAACGTTCCGTTGCGCCGCGCTCGTCCTGAAATGCTTACGGGCCGCCGAGTATCCTTGTATCACCGAAAAACGGGATTATTGTCGCGGAGTTCCTCCGACCCGCTGCGCCCGGAGCGGTCGGGAAGTCGCTTATCTTCAACACGTCGTCGAATTGAAAGGCTTGAAAACCCTGTTTGTCGGAACGGGGACCGTCATGATTCCAGCCTTGGTCGACCAATTACATGCTTGGGGAATGCAAGTCGAAACAACAACTTTCCCCAAGGAGGCTTTTTCGTGGTTGCAGCAGGCAACGAAAGAAAAGGATCCGTTTCGCTTGGTCGTCGTCGACGTTCGATCGCAGGATCAGGAAGCGGAACTCTTCATGCGGTTGATTCAGGACGATAATAATCTCCGTAAAACGGCGATCATCGGATTGGTGTCGCTGGCGGACGATCTTTACCAATATCCCTGGCCGCATCCGGAGTCGATTCGTTTCGTCACCAGACCCGTTTGCGGTTCCATTCTTCTTGACTCCATCGTCCGATTGTTTTTTGTATTGCCGGATCCGTCGGGATTTCATCGTCCCGAAAACGTTCGGCGTTCTCCCGGAAAGGTTTCGGATGCCGTGAAACCGCTTCGCGTGCTGGTCGCGGAGGACAATCGCATCAACCAGATCGTGATCACGGAAATTCTCCACAACGCCGGAATGATTGCGACGTTGGCGGCAAACGGCAAAGAGGCGTTTGAAAAAAGTCAGGCCGAATCGTTCGATGTCATCCTGATGGACTGTCAGATGCCCGTCATGGACGGCTATGTCGCAACGGGAAAAATTCGGCAACGGGAAGCGGAAAAAGGTGTTCCGATGCTGCCGATCATCGCGCTGACCGCCAACGTGACGTCGGAAGACGAAGCGAAATGCCTGCATGCCGGAATGAACGCTTATTGCAGCAAACCGGTCAACACTCCGGAACTGCTCGATAAAATCAGGCATTGGACCACTGTCGAACAATAAATCATCCCTAACGTTTTTCAGTCCTTTCACATGTCGGAGGCCGAAGCGGCTGACGACCACAATCCTTGCGTTATGGCCGAAGACAAACTGAACCGTCTGCTGAAATTGCTGGCCGTGTTGCAAACGGGTCGACCGAGCGTCGAAACGCTGTGTACCGTTTGCAACGTCCATCGCCGGACGGTGTTTCGTGATCTTGAAACGTTAAAACGTTGCGGTTTCGTGATCAATTTCGACAAAGGGCAGCAACGATATTCGGTCGTCCACAACGCCGTCCTCCCGGAATTGCAGTTGACCTTGGACGAAGCGATTGCGTTGATCACACTCTGTTTCGAGAGCGGCGACGAGATTCATATTCCGTTCTTTCAGGCGGCCCGGTCCGCGGCGATTAAATTACAGGGATTGCTGCCGCCGTCGGTCGCCGACCAGCTCGGCCGGATCGGCAACGCGATGCGGATCAAGCCGGAGCCGGTCAATCCGTTGACCGAGGCTCAAACCGTGTTCGAAGCGATTCGCCGCGCCCATCAACGCCGTTGCGCGATCCGGATCACGTACAAGAGTCCCGTCCAGCCCGAAATCCGGACCTTGTTGCATCCCTATCACCTCCTTTTCAACCGTCGCAGTTGGTACGTCATCGCCCGCTCCTCGTTGCATCGGGAGGTTCGAACGTTTCACGTCGGTCGGATCGTCGCGTTTGAGGAAACGGACACCACGTACCAGATTCCTCGGGGATTCACGCTCCAAAAGTATTTTCGCAACGCCTGGAATCTCGTCCCGGAATCGGGGCCCGACCACGAAGTCGTCGTTCGTTTTTCGTCGTTGGTCGGCCAAAACGTCGCGGAAGTCGCATGGCATCCGACGCAGCGGGTGTTGACGAACGAGGACGGTTCCGTCGACTTCCACGTTACCGTTTCCGGCCTGAACGAAATCAGTTGGTGGATCCTCGGCTACGGAAAAGAAGCCGAGGTCCTTCAACCGCCGGCGCTGCGGGAACTGCTCCGCAACCACGTTGCCGAGATGACGAAACGGTATTCGTCGTAAGGCTTTCGATCGAACGTTTCCTCCCCAAGACCAAGAGCCGGGGGTGTAGGCGGTACTCCGCCGTAGTTCCCCGAACGTTTCACCAAGAGCCGGGGGTGTAGGCGGTACTCCGCCGTAGCCCCCGGATGGTTGGTGTTTCGAACAGAATGAAAACCTTGGGCGTTTCAACCCCCGAGTTACGGCGACGAAAAAACTATTTCCACTCGGCTCCTTTTCGAACACCGACCGATTTGGTTCGTGTCGGCATGAACAGGGAAGCGATGAGGCAGAGCAGTCCCAATCCGGAGCCGATCGCCGCAGCGGACACCCGGATTCGATAGGCGTCCTTGAGCATCTGATAGTTCTCCTGAAAATTGTAGCTGAGAACCGGGCCGCTTTTCAGCGTGCGAAAATAATGGAAGACCTGAAACGGGGACATGTAGTCGATGTCGTCGCCGCGAATGTTCAGAATGTCGTGTTCGTAGTCCGGTAACGGCGTCGAGTTTTGCGGAACCGTGTTGCCGCCGTAGGAAAACATGACTTGCTTTCGTGTGACGTCCAAAGGCTTCGGACGCGTCGACAGCGACCAGCCGAGGAAAATCAACGACGGAATCAAGATGATCACGCCGAGAACTTGAAAGAAGAGCCGTGTGTTGAAGGATTCCGACGTTTGAGACGAAGTCGGAGCGGTTTCCTCGACGGTCGCAAGGTTCTTCATCTTCAGCAGCGAGGGAGCCTGCTGCGGCTTGCCGCAACCGCAGGTCACGGTTTGCCCGGCTTGGGCGACGTCAAGGGCGATCGATTCTCCACACGAACAGGGCAATAAGTATTTTTTCGACACGGCGAGAAAAGGTGAAAGGGTGAGCAGGTGAGAGGGTGAAAGAGTGAAGGGAAAGGGCCGTGAGGCTGATGGATTTCCTTGCGGCACTCTCCCACCCTCTCACCTTTTCACTCTCTCACTTCATTTTTACGCCAAACATTATACTCCGACTCATTAAGGAAGCAATCATTTTTTGTCGATAGAAAAGGAAAACAAATTGGTCTCCGAGATGCTGACGATTGACTAACCCTTCTTTTTCACGCTTTTTTCGACAAAAACTTTTTTTTGCTGGACTTTTCCTCAAGTTCACGGTACAATTGGTGTACGGTCGAATCGGGCTGGAAATCGTTTGTTGGCTCTATTGAGATTGCATTGTCATTGAGACAGCAGGGCTGGCGCTTCGTGTGAAAATAAGCAAGCTAGAGAAGGTCCGAAAAGATTCGTTTTTCGGCCCTCTTTGTTTGACTGTAATTTTTTACCAAATTGACAGGACTTCGGCTCCTTTTGTCAGTTATGGGGTAGAATGACAGTATCGATTCCTTTTATTATTTTCTTGGTGGAATCGATCGAACATTTATTCTCTGTGAAACGTAATTTGTTATTAGCCTTGGATTAGCGTTCATCTGGGCCGCTACGAATCACCCAGTCGACCTATTTTGTTTTCGATTTGAAAACACCGCCCTTGAGCGTGGTATCGCTCGTCGTTCCGGACATCGCGACATAAAAGAAGGTCCGAGCAGAACCAGGAAGAGTACGTCGTCGTAGGATAGATCTCAAAACACTTTACTCGAAGCACAGGAGCATAGCTTGTACGACTCAGACTCTCTGATTGATGAATTTGACGACACGTTGCAGGCCGATGACGATATGACGCAATTCGACGAGGTCGAAGACGTGGATATCGATGAAGATGAAATGGTCGACGCCCTGCTCGTCGACGAAGAAGACGACGAAGAAGAATCGGAACTTATCGACGAGGAACTCCTGAAAATGGAGGGTGGGGAAGTTTGGTCCGACGATCCCGTCCGCATGTATCTGACCCAGATGGGAGAGATTCCGCTCCTGACGCGGCAACGGGAAATCGCCTTGGCCCGACAGATCGAGAGCGCCCGTCGAAAGTTCCGTGCCAAACTGCTGGAATGCGATTACGTGCTCCAGCACGCCGTCCGGACCCTGAAGCGTGTTCATCATAATGAGCTGCCGTTCGATCGGACCGTGCAGGTTTCCGTGACCGACAGTCTCGAAAAGCAACAGATCATGGGACGGTTCCCGCTGAATCTCCGTTCGCTGGAATTGATGGTCCGACGCAATCGTCGGGACTATCGCGTGGCGACGAGCAAGTCCCGCTCCCCGGAAGAACGAAAGATCGCTTGGACCCGATTGGGTCGAAGTCGACGTCGGGCCGTTCGACTGATCGAGGAGCTCGGACTTCGAACGCAACGGATCGAGACCATGATTTCGACGCTCGAAGAGTTCAGCCGCCGTGTCGACGAACTCAAACGCCGGATCCGCGAGCATAAACTCGGCGGACGTCCGGAGTACGAACGCCAACAATGGTTGGACGAGTTCCGGAATATCCTGCAACTCACGCAGGAAACGCCGACCAGCCTGCGAAGCCGGGTCAAATCGGTCAAGGAACTCTTCGCGAAGTATCAGGAAGCCAAACGCGGCTTGTCGGAAGGCAACCTGCGGCTCGTCGTTTCGATTGCGAAGAAATATCGCAATCGAGGCTTGAGCTTCCTCGACCTGATTCAGGAAGGCAACGCCGGCCTGATGCGGGCGGTCGACAAATTCGAATACCGTCGCGGTTTCAAGTTCTGTACCTACGCGACGTGGTGGATTCGCCAAGCGATCACCCGGGCCGTGGCGGATCAGAGCCGAACGATTCGAATTCCCGTCCATATGGTCGAAACGATGTCCAAGATGCGGAACGTTTCCCGGAAACTGCTCCAAGAATACGGCCGCGAACCAACGGTCGAAGAAACCGCCGAGGCGGCTAACGCCCCGTTGGACGAAACCCGTCGAATTTTGGCGATGAACCGTTATCCGATCAGTCTCGACAGACCGGTCGGCAACAGCGAGGATTCCCATTTCGGCGACCTGTTGCCGGACGGAGCGGCGGAAAATCCCGCTTCCGGAGCGACGCAGGAAATGCTCCGCAACCGTATCGCCAAGGTTCTCAAGACCTTGAGCTATCGGGAACGCGAGATTATCAAGCTACGCTACGGACTTGGCGACGGATACAGCTACACGCTGGAAGAAGTCGGACATATTTTCAAGGTGACGCGGGAACGTATCCGACAGATCGAAGCGAAAGCCGTCCGCAAGCTTCAGCAGCCGATCCGCAGTCAGGATTTGGTCGGGTTCCTCGACTGATTCCCTTCAACTGATTGTCCGGTCGAGAAAATTAAAAATTTCTAAAGTTTTTAGCCCCGTCTTACGACGGGGTTTTTTATCGACAAACACTCAACACAGAACCCGAAGCGTTCAGAGCCCGACGCGTCAGCGAGGGATTGTGCTCGATTCCCTCGCTGACGCGTCGGGCTCTGTGTGTTTCGCGTCGGGCTCTGAACGAAGCGAAACACCAACCCCTAACGCTCCGTATGACGAACGTCTTCCCGCTCAAAACGGCGTTACGAAAAAAGGCCCGGTCCCATCTGGAAGCCAATCGGCCGCTCCGTGACGAAAAAAGCTCGTTGATCTGGGATCGGCTTTCCTCATTGGAGGTGTTCCAACTCGCTTGGAAACGCTTCGGCGTGATGAGCTATCTCGACTTTCAAGACGAAGTCCAGACGACCCGATTTTTTTTCGACGGACCGGGGGCACAGCCCCCGGCTCTGGTTCTGGAGCTGATTGTCCCGTATTGCGAGCAGAACGACATCGTTCCCTTTCGGTTGCGGACGCTCGACGAACTGGAACCGGGATGCATGGGAATTCCGGAACCGAAAAAATCGCTGCGGCAAGAATCAGGCCGAATCGTCGACCCGCAGAACATTGAATTGGTGCTTGTTCCGGGCTTGGCGTTCGACGCTTCCGGCAATCGGCTCGGCCGCGGCGCCGGATACTACGACCGTTTTCTCGCCCGATTGCGGCCGTCGACCGTCTTAATCGGTTTGGCGTTCGAATGTCAGGTCTTCGAATCGGTTCCGGTGGAGCCCCATGACAGGCCGGTCGATTTCGTCGTTACCGAACGGACGATACATCCTCGTTCTCGACAGGATTTGTAAGCCGTCCGATTTTTTCGATCTCAATGGTCACGGAATCGCCTGGTTTGAGCCAACGCGGCGGATTCGACGCCATGCCGACGCCGTGCGGCGTTCCCGTCAGGATTACCGTTCCGGCGAAAAGCGTCGTGCTGCCGCTCAGGAACTCGATCAGCGTCGGCACGTCGAAAATCATGTCGCCGGTCGTCCAATCCTGTACGGTTTCGCCGTTGACGACGGTCCGCAGCCGCAACGCGTTGGGATCCGGGATCTCGTCGGTCGTTACGATGCAGGGACCGAGAGGACAAAACGTATCGTAATTCTTGCCTCGGCTCCATTGTCCGCCGCCGCGTTTGATTTGCCAGTCCCTGGCGCTGACGTCGTTGGCGCAAGCATATCCGAACACATATTGCAAGGCGTCGGCCCGATTCACGTTTTTGCATGTTTTGCCGATCACGACGGCGAGTTCCGCTTCGTAGTCGACTTCGTCGCTCCGTTGCGCCACGGGAATCCGGATCGGTTCGTCGGGAGCCTGAACGGTATTCGGTCCCTTGATAAACAATACGGGATAGTCGGGAATCTTCGCTCCGGACTCTTCGGCGTGGCGACGGTAGTTCAAACCGATACAATAAACGATCGGCGGATCAATCGGCGCCAATAATTGAACCGGTTTCTCGTTTTGTCCCGTCGACGTCAACCCGGTTGGAAGGGTACCGGAAAGCCGTTCAACGGAATCGTCTGCATGGAGGCGACCGTAATAGACGTCTCCGTCCTCGTTTCGGTATCGAATGATTTTCATCGGATTCGCTCGTCAAGTTTTCACGGGCTTCAACGCGTCGCAGGCGACGCGGCTAACGGCGTTCTTTTTCCCGTTAAAACATTTCGCCGGGAATCGTTCGCAGAATTTCGTCGACGCTGGTAATTCCATGGTCCAATTTGTCCTGAGCGTCGGCACGCAGATCGACCATTCCGTCGTCCATGGCGGCTTGGCGAATTTTCGATACGGGAACGGTGTTGTGGATCAATCGTCGAATTTCCGGCGTGACTCGCATCACCTCTCCAACGGCGACGCGGCCTCGATAACCGGTATGTCGACACAGCGGACAACCTTGCGGAAGATGCATTCGAACGCCGTTGCTTTCCTTTTCGTCGTCGACCTCCGCGTCGGCGGTCAAGGGAACCTTGCAGTCGGAACAGAGCGGTCGGAGCAAACGCTGTGAGACGATTCCCAAGAGTCCGGAAGCGAGAAATTGCGACTTGACGCCGAAGGTCAGCAGAGATTCGATTGCTTCGGCAGTCGACCCGGCATGGGATGTCGCGAGGACCAGTTGGCCGGTGTTCGCCGCTCGAACAAGAATTTCCGCCGTTGCGGCATCACGGATTTCGCCGACCATGATGATATCCGGCGAATGCCGCAACACGCCGCGCAACAGATCCGGATAGTCGACGCCGCGCCGTGGATTGATCTGCGATTGATGAACGCCGTCCAACGTGTACTCGATCGGATCCTCCAGAGTATGGATCTTCCGTTTGCCGTTATGGAGATACCGGAGAATCGAATAAAGCGTCGTCGTTTTACCGGTTCCGGTCGGGCCTGCAACAAGAATCAAGCCGCCGGGTCGCTCCAAAAAGGAGATGATTCGACGAAGGTTCATCGGATGGAAACCGAGCTCGTCGAGTCCGAGCATCATTTTTCTCGGATCAAGGACGCGGAGCGTGACGCTTTCACCGAACAACGTCGGCAGCGTCGCGACACGGAGATCGAAAACGCCGTGTTCCTCAAGCGTTACGGAAAGCCGACCGTCCTGCGGCTGGTAATGCTGCGTGATGTCTAAATCGGCCTTGGTCTTGATGAAGTTGACCAGCCGCAACCCCTCGTCGACCGTCAGATTTCGAATCGGTTCGACGATTCCCTGGCGTTTGACCGAGACGTTCCAGCGAGCGTCGGCCGGCGAAAAGAAAATGTCGTTGACCGAAGATTGAACCGAATCGGAAACGACTTGAATAAAGAAGTCTTCGACGTTTCCGTTCAACGGCTCGACGAATGGAATCGAAGTCTCGGAACGAAGCTCGGTATTGTTTTGCTGCGTCGTGTCCATGGCCTGCCAGAAAAGTTTACCGACAACCGTTGGTTGTCGATTCGGAGTAATTGCGAAGACTCGAAAGCGGTTGCACCGTCTTGCCAATAAAGGGTTGGAACGATTATACTCTGTTTTGGAACGATGAAACAGTCTTTTCTTCGTTTTCCCGGAATCCGAGGGCGAAAAATGATTTTTTTTCTGGCGTCGATCATGTTGCTGGCCGCGATTTCTCCGGCGATTGCCGAAACCTACACGGAAGACTGGACGGACGCCGCCCGGCACCGAACGGTTCCAGTTCGAATCTATTTGCCGAACACGGAATTCGAAGGTCCCCGTCCGATCGTCCTGCTTTCCCACGGACTCGGCGGCAGCCGCGAGGGATTTCCCTATCTCGGTGATTACTGGTCGCAGCACGGTTACGTCGTCGTTGTGATGCAGCATCACGGAAGCGATAGCGCGGTTCTCAAACGGAAGCCGGGCAAAACGATCGCCGAGTCGATGGGCGAAGCCGTGACGCAGGAAAACTCCGTCTTGCGGTACGGCGATGTTCGGTTCGTCCTCGACGAACTGGAACGAAAAGCGATGCTCGGCGGTAAACTGAAAGGCCGACTCGATTGGGAAAAAATCGCCGTCGGCGGACATTCATTCGGCTCTCATACGGCCCTCGCGGTCGTCGGTCGGGCTCCGTTCAACGCGGATCCGAGAATCAAGGCGGCGATCGCGATGAGTCCGAGTTCGCCGTCAAACGTTGATCCCGCCGCGCTGTTCAAAAAGGTCAAAGTTCCGGTCCTCCACCTGACTGGAACGAAAGATTCCAGTCCGATCCGACACGAAACCAAGCCGGAAGACCGACGGCTTCCCTACGACAACATCGACGCGCCGGGACAGTATCTCGTGATCTTCAAAGACGGCAATCACATGCTGTTTTCCGGACACGTTCGGCCTTTCGGACTCAGTCGCATGGAAAGAGAATATCAGCCGATCATTCAGGAGATCACGCTGAAATTTCTCGACGCGACCCTCCGACATGACGCCGCCGCCGAACAATGGTTGAACGGACCGCCTTGCGTCGAACGACTCGGAGACAGGGGGACTTTTTAGAAAAAGCCGGGAGAGAAGAAAACGCTCGTCATCCCCGCGAAGGCGGGGACCTAGAGAGCAGATTCTAATAGGTTCTTGCACACGTTATTGACGGATGCAAACGGACGACAACGCCTTCCGTCTAGGTCCCCGCCTTCGCGGGGATGACGATAGTTCTATTCGTATTGGTTCGTTTCCTTTTCCTTCGGCAGTTCTCCGATGACGACGAATGATTCGGCGACGAGCGGCGAAATCTTGACGGGACGCCCCGTCGCCAGATTGACGAAGGCCCAAAGCGTTTCGGCGGTCGCGACGACGCCGCCGTCGCTCGGACGGATGAAACGGTAGCGGCGCGTCGACCGGATGCTCTTCCAATCGAAAATCCAAGTTTTGACGACCAGTTCGTCGCCCTCCGCGGCCGGAGCCAAGTATTCGATCGTATGACGTCGAGCAAACCACGTCTCCCCCAATTCGAGATATCGCTTGGAGGTCCAACCGTTAGCCGCTGAATGCGCGACCGCCGCCTCGTTCATCCAGCGTAGATAACAGAGGTTGTTCGCGTGCTCGTTTTCGTCGATATCCGAAGACTGAACGATCACACGGTGTTCGTAGACAGGAATCGGAGTCGAACTCATCCTCGCGGTGCCGTGAAACCGATCTCCACGGCCAAGGGACCGAAATCGGTGTTGAAAGGAATCGTGATCGGTTGGCAGGAATCGGGAAAATGGAGTTCCGTTTCCACGCCGTTGATCACGTTCGGCAAACTCAAGCTCAAACGGTACTCTTCCAACTGGGCCTTGGCGTTGCCCGCGATGACGTTCGTCAACTCGCCGACCGCGTCGAATACGTCGGCGTTGAGCTCCGTGTACTCATCCATCAGCATCACCGACGCGCTTTTCAAGGCGAGTTCCTTCGACATCGTCAAGACGACCGTCCCGGCGACGACACCGGAAAGACCGATGATTCCGCTGATCGGATAGAGCGCTTGCGGATTCTTTTTGAGCTGCGGAGCCCCTCGGGAAACCTTGCATCCGACCATCGTTTCCAAGGTCTTCGTCACGGCGATGATGAAGGGATTGATGAATTCGACTCGAACGGCTAATGACATGATCTCGAGGGCGACGAACGAAGGGACTTGGATGATAAACAGCCGTAATCATAGTCCAAAGCCGATCGAAAAGCAACGGGGCGTCTTCCTCTTCCGAGAAAACGATGCTTGGGGTGAAAAACCCGGCTCACAGAGCCGGGATCTACGATCCCGGATCGGGACCGGGACCACAGGTCCCGGCTCTGTCGGCTCTGTAAATTGAGTTTCCTTCGAAAATTCCTCAGTCGACGAAAATAGTCCAACTTTCTCAGCCGACGCAACCGAAAAAAGAAAGTTTTCTTCGCAATCGAGGAAAAGAGCTGTCGATGAAAAGATAACGTCTCACGCCCCCTCATCGCTCCGCGGGCGGAGCGGCTCATCGCCTCACGCCCGACGAAATGACTCCCGAACAGATCGACCTCCAAATTCTTTCCGCCTACCCGGACGGCTTCCAAACGGACGCCGTGACGCCGTTGTTTCCGTCGGCGTCGCTGGGACGCTGTCGCCATTGGATGGTCGACGCCCCGGAAGGAATGTTCTGCCTGCGACGTTGGCCGAAGGAACAAACGGCGATCGAACGCCTGCAGTTCATCCAAGCTGTTCTCTGGCACGCCGTCTGCGAAGGAATCGACGTCGTTCCCCTGCCCGTGGAGACTCGGAAACAACAGGGAATCGTTCGGTGCGACGACTCTTTTTGGGAGCTGTTGCCGTGGATCGACGATCGGGAAGAGATCTCGAACGAACATTTTCAGCCCGGTTATCCGATCGACGAAAACGATGAAACATTCCGGGAAACGGTCGCGACGGAACCGTTTCAAATCGCTTCGGCGATGATTTCCTTGGCGCAGTTTCACGAAGCGACCGCCGGTTTTCCGCTGCCGGACCTTCCGAGAACGCTTTCACAGGGAATCAAGGAGCGATTGTCGCGTTGCAAGAGCTGGATCGGCGGTCGATCGAAGACGTTGTTCGACAAACTCGAAGCCAGTCGGGAATTGCCGCAGCACGAAATCGAAGGACGTCTCGCGCAACTCGGATTGGAGTTCCTCGAACTGATCGTTTCACGCTCGGGAAACACGATGGTTCTCTTAAGTCGGGCGTCCCGGATTCCGCTCGCCGTTCAACCGGTGATTCGTAATTCCTGTTTGCGACATTTTCGGTTCGATGACGACGGTGTTCTTGGAATCATCGACTTTACGGAACTCGGCGTCGACTCCGTGGCGTTGGACGTCGCAACCCTGCTCGGCTCTTTGGCCGGAGCGGACGCCGTTTCCTGGGATTTTGGTTTGAAGGCCTATCAATCGATCCGAACGCTCACAGACAACGAACGCTATCTGCTGGCCGCATTCGACGTTTCCCAAGCGTTTCTGGAGGGACTCGATTATCTGGACGCCGTGTTTCTTCGGGAGGAGCGTCTGACTCTTCTCCAACTCTCGGAAATTCGTCGCCGCTTGGAACGGTTGGTCTCGCGAATGCAGCAAGAACAGCGAAATCGGCGATCCGCGTAGGATAAAACCCTTGCGTCGATTGCGTCGACCGCTGGCGGAAGGAATTCCTCTCTTGACACCATTCAGCGACGATCGTTATAGTTCGCTCTGAAATCCGTATCGGAACGGATTTATCTCAGACAACCATTTGAAACGGTCGTAAGATGCGACGGACCAATCCGCTTCGAGTTTTCATTTTTATATTCGCTCTGTCGGCCGTGGTTTTTGACGATACCGGTTCATCCGTCTTCGGCAAGTCGCCGGCTTGGTCGGAGGAGTCGACGTTTCTCGGTCAAAGCATTTTTTCCAAAACGGCGACGTCTTCGGACGGATATCCGCCGTTGCTCCTCGAACAGCAGTCGGCGGCTTGGAGTTGGCAGCTGTTTCCGGACGGCGAAACGTACCCGGCGTACTTGGCCGGTGTCAACGAGTCCCGACTCGGCAGCGTCTGGAATAAGGAAGACAATCGCGGTTGGATTTGGGACATCACGCTCGGCGGACAGGCTCCGATTCTCCGTTACGGCAGCAAAAACAGCGTTCTTCCCGAAGGCATCCAACTCGATTTCGAAGGTTCCGTTCATCTCCGGCTCGACATCGAACACGAACGGGACATGGACGCTTCGGACTATCATTTTGGGGCTCCGATCAGCTACGCCACGAAATTCTGGCAGTTCAAGACGGGATACTATCACGTCAGTTCGCATCTTGGCGACGAACGGATGCTGCGGTTGCGTGATGATGGATATCCGGCTCCTTACGGTCGAACGAATTACGTTCGGGAGGCGTGGATCTTCGGCGTTGCCGTGCGTCCGTATCGAGATCTTCGCCTCTACGCCGAAGCGGATTACGCCTTTTGGCGCGGCGAGGGAACGGACCCCTGGCATTTTCAGTTCGGAGCCGAATATAGTCCGATCACTCCGTCCGGTGGTTGGATCGGTCGACCCTTTGCCGCGATTCACGCCCGGCTGCTTCAGGAGCGGAATTACGACGGCAATCTCTGCATCCAATGCGGCTGGCAATGGAGGGGTCCGCGAAATCAGTGTTTTCGAATCGGTTTGCAGTATTTTACGGGACTCAGCGAACAGTACGAATACATCTACACCAAACGGGAAAACAAATTCGGCTTCGGCGTTTGGTATGATTTTTAATGGGGGCCGGATTCAAGAACAATTCATTTCGATCAGAGCCGCGCCCGTCAGGAAGGTCTATGCACGCTGCGCGGCTAAAACGCAAGCGATTGATCCAGTTTTTTTTCTGAAAAGTTCAACTCAAATACGTCGGTTGGTCGAATGCGGTTTCGGCTTCGACCTTTTCCTTGACGGCTTCCGGCGAATCGGCGAACAACGGCGAAATCTCGATTGGCGTGTTCGGGGCGACCACGGCTCCGGCCTGACGCAGCCAATCCGTGTGGAGATCGGAAAGCTGTCGCTGGACGGTCTCGGGAGAGTCGCTTGGCGAACCAGCCGCGTTCTTCAGCGGAGCGTAGTGGTTCGGAATGTCGACTTCGACGACGACCGCGTTCCGGGCCGAAGGAAGAAGATCGAACACGAAACGCTCCAATTTGATGGCGTTCGGTTCCGAAGGTTGTCGCAGCTCGCCGGTTTGAACGTCGATGTACGGAACTTTTTTCTTTGCGATGTGAAACGGCAACGAATTCCGACTTTTCGACATCCGGTCCAGCAAGGCGGCCGAAATAACATGAACCGCAATGCTTCCGGCCCAAATTTGCAGCGAACCGTCAGGGTTCGTCCGCTTCGCGACGCTTTCGGGAAGGTCGCTGTACTCGATCACGTAAAGCCGGTCGTCGACTTGGACCACGTTGCCGACGCGGTCCGTCGGAAAGCGTTTTCGAATCACCTGACAGGTAAATTCCGAGCCGCTCGCCAAATGATAGCCCAAGAATTCCGGCGAACAAATTTGAACCAAGGGATTGTCGACCTGAAAATAGAAAAACTGCTCGATTCCCCGCTGTTGCAGCCGCTCCAGGACCGACGATCCGTTTTCTTGTCGAGAAATCGCGGCGAGCATTCCGCCGTGTCCGTCCGGACTGCGGGCGATGCTCGCCTTGCCGTCCATCAAAATTTTGCCGTCGTCCAGCGAAAGGGCCGGCATCGTTCCTTGGCAGAACACGAACACGTCGTCGGGCGACAAACCGAAACGCTCGTTTTTCTCCAGATAGTCGACCGTTTCCTCATGGGTCGCCGGGCTCGTCATGATGCAGAGCGGAACGCCGTAGCCGTAACGACGGGAAGCGGCGAGGACTTTTTCGCAGTGAATTCGGAACAAGGTCGCTTGCGAAACCGGTCCGAGCGGAAACATGCCCTTCGGATGCGGAAAGCCGAGCCGGGTTCCCTGTCCGCCGGCAACGAGAATCACGCCGACGCTCCTCTTGCGGAGAGCGGCGTTTCCGGCGAAAATTGCGTCCGATACGGAAACCTCGATCCGCGCCCGACAGTCCGGGCCGCCGGACGGAACCGTGGAGAATTTGTACGCCGGCGGATCCGTTGCCCGATCGGCCAAGGTCAAGGATTCCGGCGGATCCTCACGGTGTTCGTACAGCGAAGCGATTCCGGCAAAATCAATGGCGTCGATCTGTCGGGCGAGGCTTTCACGGTCCGCGTCCGAGAGTTCGTCCCAAAACGAAAGCAGATGATCCTGTCCGAACGGCGCCGTTCGGGCGATGAGTTCCTTCTTCATGATATGGTTCAAGGTCGATAAAGTTGCGTTCGACTCCGATGTTTTGACGATATTTTATAGGATTCGACGGTCGACGCAACACCGTTTCGAGGCTCCGTTGAAAAGTACAAACCGTCATCCCCGCGAAGGCGGGGACCTAGACGGAAGGCGTTGTCGACCGTTTGCATCCATCAATAACGTGTGCAAGAATCTATTAAAATCTGTTCTCTAGGTCCCCGCCTGCGCGGGGATGACGAAAAAGCGGGATCAACCTTTTCATGCCAACATGTTCCCAACGATTCATTTTTCTCTCAATAGTTTGGCGGAAACCGATCGGTTCGGTCGCTTTTTGGCGGAACGGCTTCCTGACGGAGCGGTCGTTGCGCTGATCGGAACCCTCGGAGCCGGAAAGACGCGGCTCGTTCAAGCCGTTGCGGAGGCGTCCGGCGTTCCGAAAGGCGTCGTGTCGAGTCCGACCTTCGTCCTGCTCCACGAATACGACGGCGACCGGCCGATTTACCATTTCGACGCTTACCGCTTGGCCAGCGCGGAGGAATTTCGACGCCTCGGACCGGACGATTACTTCGAGGGAACCGGCCTGACCTTCGTCGAATGGGCCGACAAGTTTCCTGACGTTCTGCCCGCCGAACGACTCGAAATCCGAATCACCGTTCAGGAAAACGACGTTCGGTGTTGCGAATTGACCGCGTTCGGAGAGCGGTATGGGCAATGGTTGAGCGAACACCCCTTCAGCGCTCCGCAGGGCGGAGCGGCTAACTGACATGCACGTTCCCGATTTTCGTCCCGGAGCCCGGGCGAAGCGAATCATCGACTTATTGCTCCAACACGGAGCGAGCGACTGCCTGTTCGTCGGCGGCTGCGTTCGGGACGCCTTGCTCGGAATTCCGTCGAAGGACATCGACATTGAAATTTACGGTCTGTCTTACGACAAGATCGTCGTCGTGTTGAAACCGTTTTTCCGGGTCGATCTCGTCGGCCAATCCTTCGGAACCGTGAAGGTCGACAATCGAATCGACTTGAGCATTCCCCGGAGCGAGTCGAAGGCCGGCAGCGGGCATCGCGGCTTCGACGTTTCGTCGGATCCGAATCTCGATCATCGTTCGGCCTTTGCCCGTCGGGACTTTACGATCAACGCGATCGGTCTGCGTGTCGACGGCAGCGTGGTCGATCCGTTCGACGGCGTCGGCGACCTGAAACGGAAAATTCTGCGGGCGCCGACGGAAGCGTTTTGCGAGGATCCCTTGCGCGTCCTGCGTGGAATGCAGTTTGCGGCCCGATTCGGTTTCGACATGGAACCGCGAACCGTCGAACTTTGCCGAAGCGTGATCGGCGAGTTCGAAACGCTATCTCCCGAACGAATTTGGACCGAATGGTTCAAATGGGCGACCAAAGGCCGTTTTCCCTCCAAAGGACTGAATGTTCTCCGGGAAACCGGTTGGATCGCTTGTTTTCCGGAAATCGCGGCCTTGGTCGGCGTTCCCCAAAATCCGGTGTACCATCCGGAAGGCGACGCGTTCGTCCATACCGGTTTGACCTGCGACGCCGCCGTGAGAATCGCCGACGCTATGGAGCTCGACGAACAGGAACGGGCGATCCTGCTTTTTGCCGCCCTCACCCACGATTTCGGCAAGCCGGCGACGACGATCAAAAACGAGAAGGGAAATTGGGCCTCCCCGAACCACGCCGTGGAAGGCGTCGCCCCGACCAACGCTTTTCTCGAACGGATGCGGGCGCCGAACTGGGCGGTCGAACACGTTCTGCCGCTGGTCCGGGAACACCTCGCCCATATTTTCCTGCCGAAAGGGCAATATCCTGACGACCGCGTCGTCCGTCGCCTGTCGACGCGGCTTGTTCCGTCGAACATCAGGATGTGGTCGGCCCTGTGCCGCTGCGACGCCTTGGGTTGCGGCGACGGCAAACCCCGACACAACGTCGACTCTTGGGAAGAAGTCGCCGCAAAACTCGAAGTTCGCGAAAGCAAGCCCATGCCGCTGCTACAGGGACGCGATCTGATTTCCCTCGGCGTCCAACCGGGTCGGACAATGGGCGTCATCCTGTTCGAGGCGTTCGAAGCCCAACTCGACGGCGAATTCACGGACCACGCCGGAGCCGTCGATTGGGCGAAAAAAAGACTACGATGAAGTTAACGAATTGAGCTTCATGGAAACGGAGAGAATATCGTCATCCCCGCGAAGGCGGGGACCTAGAGAACAGATTTTAATAGGCTTTTGCACACGTTATTGACGGATGCAAACACTCTCTAACGTTTTCCGTCTGGGTCCCCGCCTTCGCGGGGATGACGGTCATTGATCCATTCTCATGAACACTTTTCCTTAACTTTATACGACGTTAATCTTCGACTTTTCCGAGCGGTCGGGCGTTTTGGTCGAGATCTTTGGAGTATTCGTCGAGCAGTTTCGTTAATTGTTGAACGATTTCCGGATGTCGGTCGCTCAAGTCGGTTGTTTCGGCGATATCCGCATCGAGATCGTAGAGTCGCGGCTTGTCGTATTTGACCGGCGGATTCTTCAGCGTCTCCGGATTGAATTCGACGTACGGTCCCGGCAGGAAGAGCTTCCATTTTCCGTGACGAACGACCTTGCGACCATAATAATAGGTTTCACGCGGCGACGTTTCGCTCTTGCCTGAGATATAGTTCCAAGCGTCGACGCCGTCGATCACGCGGTCGGTCGGAACCTTTCCGCCGCAGAGTCCGGCGATCGTCGGAAACAGGTCGATCGACGAAATCATCGCGTCGCCGACGCTGTTCGCTTTGATTCCGTTCGGATAACGCATCAAACAGATCACGCGGTGTCCGCCGTCGTATTTCGACTGCTTGCCGTCACGGAGCGGCGTCGCCTTGCCTCCGTGTTCGCCCATCGTCAGCCAGGGACCGTTGTCCGAGTTGAAAATCACCCAAGTTTTTTCGTCGATTCCGCATTCTTTCAGCGTTTCCAAAATCCGGCCGACGCTCCAGTCGATTTCCTGGATCACGTCGCCGTAGAGTCCCTGTTCCGACTTTCCGGCGAAGTCGGGATGCGCATACAACGGAATATGCGGCATCGAATGCGGCAGGTAAAGAAAGAACGGCTTCTCCTTGCTCCGCTTGATGAAATCGACGGCCCTGTCCGTGTACCGTCGAGTCAGGAAACGCTGGTCGGGATCCGTTTCAATAATTGTTTCGCCGTCGTAAAGCGGCAACGGCGGAAAACCCTTTTTCTCCAACTTGGCCGGCACGTTGGGGCCGTTCCGCATGTCGTTTGAATACGGCAGCCCGAAATACTCGTCGAAGCCCTGCTTCGTCGGCAGGAACGGCTGCGCGTCGCCGAGATGCCATTTTCCGACGCAAGCGGTCGCGTAACCGTGTTCCTTGAGCATTTCGGCGATCGTTATTTCGTTCGGATTCAGGCCGTCCTTGCCGGGCCCCGGATTGTCGCCGCGTGTCGGAAAAAACACGAAGTTCACGATACCGACCCGATCCGGATAGCAGCCCGTCAAGAGGGCGGCTCGGGACGGCGAACAGACCGTCGCTCCGGCATAGTAATTCGTGAAACGACGTCCCTCGACGGCCAAGCGATCGAGGTTCGGCGTTTTGAATCCTTTGGCTCCGTAACATCCGGCGTCGGCGTAACCTTGATCGTCGGTCAGGATCAGCACGATGTTCGGCCGCTCCGCCGCAACGGAAATCGACAGCCCCGGAACGACAAAAAATACCGAAACGATAAAAACGATCAAACGCATCGAATCATTCATGATGTTCAAAATAGTGGAAAAAACCTTTGTGTTGCGGACGGTCGCCGATCAAACGGCGAATCTGTCTATTTGTACTGCACAAGTTCACGACTTTGTTTGTGAACGCGACCTTCATTTTGCCGCAAGACTGGAGGCTGGAGACCGGAGGGAGCGGTTGGAAAGCGGGAACTCCAGCCTCCGGCCTACAGTCTCCAGCCGTGTTCAATGTTCGATGTTTCGCAACTTGCGCAGTAGAACTATCCGGTTCGGGTAAAAACGGAATCATAGTTTCCGCCTCTTGAAAAGTCAAGGAAAAAAGAGGAAGATAAAGATCGGGCTCGTTTGGCAACTTAACCGTAAGCGATTGACGGACCTTTCAACAACAAGGGTTTACCATGACACGACTTTTTTTTCGTTCGACGACATTGGTCGCTTTCCTTTTTCTTTCGGCGTTCGTTTTCGGAGCGGAAGATCTGCGACCGGTCAAATACGTGTTTCTCTTCATTGGCGACGGAATGTCGATTCCGCAACGGATGTTGGCCGAGGAATATCTCCAAAAGAAAGAACAGCGGGGACTGCGGATCAACGCGATGCCGTACCAGGCCGTCACGACGACACGGTCGGCCAGCTCGTTCATTACGGACTCCGCCGCCAGCGGTACGGCGATCGCTTGCGGAGAAAAAACGAAGAACGGCAGCCTCGGCGTTTCGGAAACCGGTCAACGGCTTGAATCCATCGCCGAACTCGCAAAGAAAAATGGTCGAAAAGTCGGAATCATTACTTCGGTAACGATCAATCACGCGACGCCGGCGGCGTTTTACGCTCACAACGACAGCCGCGGCAACGCCTACGACATCGGTTTGGATTTGATCGCTTCCGATTTCGACTATTTCGGCGGCGGCGGCATCGACAAGAACGATGACACAAAGGCGAAAAGCTATCGCGGCGACCTTTACGAACTCGCTCAAAAGGCCGGATACACGGTCAGTCGAACGGCGGAAGAATTCCAAAAAATCAAACCGGGAATCGGCAAAGTGCTTTCCGTCGGCGACAAGGGCGCGCTGCCGTATGCCATCGACACCCCGAAGAACGGTTTGAGGTTGGAAGACTTCACTCGACAGGGCATCGAAATGCTTCAGGACGCTCCGAAGGGCTTTTTCATGATGGTCGAAGGCGGCGCGATCGATTGGGCCTGTCACGCCAACGACGCTGCAACGGCAATCGGCGAAACCCTCGAATTCGATGACGCCGTCGGCGTCGCCATGGACTTCGCGGCCAAGCATCCGAACGAAACGTTGATCGTCGTGACCGCCGACCATGAAACCGGCGGCATGACGCTCGGCTGCAACGGAGTCAGCACTGTGTACGCAGACCTGCTCGCCAATCAGAAAGCCTCGGTCGGCGAACTGGGAAACCTGATCAAAAAGTTTGGCAAAGACAACGACGTGACACAGTTCAAGCAGATTGAGTCGCTGATCACAGAAAAGAGCGGGCTTCGGTTTACGGCGGACAAAAAATGGGAAAAAGGAACCCTGATTCTCTCGGCCGAAGAAGAAGACGATTTGGAAAAAGTATTCAAGAAATCCCTCGAAAAGGAGGAGTTGGCCCACGGTTCGGCCTTGGGAAAGGCCGTTATTCGTTGTCTGAACGCCAAAGCGGGCGTCGGTTGGACCTGCAGCGGACATACGGCGTTGCCTGTCAGTACCACGGCCTGCGGCGTCGAAGCGAATCGCTTTTCGAACTCGATGGACAACACCGACATCGCCAAACGCCTGAAACAAACCGTTCAGTAGTTGTACTTTACCGTCCCCTCTCTCCCTCTCGGGAAAGGGGACGGTAAAGCGAGTCTTCACGACCTCCCCCAAATTCGAAACCACCAGAAAAGTTTGAACCACCCCGTGCCGACGCTTGGGGCTCGCATGGATTCCTCCCCTTCCGACAAGCTCTCCATCTTGATTCCGCAGGCGGAGGACCGCGTGTTGGTCGGATTGGTCTGCTGCGGCTCCCGGGAAGCGTTCGACGAGATCGATCATCGTTACCGTTCGAAATTACGACGATTTCTCGCCCGACACGCCACGGATCCGGAACACGCGGACGATCTGGCACAGCGAACCTTGATCCGAGCGTTCACCGCGATGCCGACGCTACGGGAAGCGGACAAACTTTCCGGTTGGCTGTACCAGATCGCGTTTCGGCTCGCCGTCGACGAATCGCGAAAGAAACCGCCGTCGGCCGTCGCTCTTGGAACCGCGAAGAAACTGATCGATCCGAAAACCGTTTCCACGGAAAGAGCGGAGGACGACGAAAATCTTTGGAGTACCGCGGAAAAAGTTTTGACGCCCGACGAATACGGAGCGCTCTGGCTTAAATACGTCGACGCCTACAAAGTCGACGCGATCGCAAAGATCATGGGACGCACGAAAATTTCCGTTCGAGTCCTGTTGTTCCGAGCGAGAAAAAAACTGCTCGCCGTCTTGTCGAAAGAAAAATAGAACGGGGAACCGGGGGGCGGGGGGAACCGGGACCACAGGTCCCGGCTCTTTGGCTCTTTGGCTTTTCGGCTCTTTGGCTTTTCGGCGATTCGTTCTTTTTCAGCTCAACGCTTGGTCGGTCGAAGCGGAGCAAGCAGCGGTTCGGCGTCGCCCAACGCGGACCAACGGACGCCGTAAAACGGTCCGTCGTCTTTCGTCTGGAAATCGCTCTCAACCGCTTGAATCGAAGCGTCGGACGGCTTTTCGTCGCCTTGGAGCAGTTCAACGGCGGCGGCGATTCGGATGTCGCCCATCTTGGGAATCGCGAAGGCTTTCGGCTCGCCTTCGTAGCAGACGCCGACGACCGACGCTTTGCCGTCGACCTGTTCGGTACGCCAAACAATCGGTTGACCGTCGAAAGAACTATTTTCCATCACGTGAATGACGGCTCGAACGGGACCGGCGGCGAGTTCGAAACGATTCTTGTCGAGTTGTTTGACCGTTGCCCCCTTCGCGGCGAGTTGATAGACGATCCGGAACGATTTCACCGTGAAGACGCCGTCTTTCGGTCGGTCGAATGACGGATGCATGCTGCCCCAATTGTTGAGCAGTCCGATCGTCGAAAGAACACGCGGTCCGACCTGTCGATGCCGTCCCCAGGAGCTCGCGAAATCCTGTTCGTCGTGAAAGAATCGAACTCGCAGAACGGCCGGCGCAGCGTTCGGAACCGTCCAGTATCCGATCAAGCCGCGAGCCTGTTCCCAAAACGAATGGTACGACACCGAACCGATCGTTGCGGTCGCGTCCATCCAGGTCGTTCCGATTTCGTCGAAGCCGGGCCGTCCCTTCGAAAAAACGTCATGGCGCTCAACGGGACGTTTCGGAAGGTCCTTGAAAAGCGGTCGAAGCGATTCCGAACAGGCGACATACGGCACAAAAAAGGAGTCCTGCTCGCCAACCGTTTCGTTCGGCAGCAAACCGGCGCGGATCAGCAAACCGTTTCGATCCTTGCCGTTGAGGTAATCGCTGTACGCCCTCGAATGGGGACCCGCCCATTGAGCGGTCGGAACGTGATAGTGATCCGCGATGATTTTCATCTCGGCGTCGAACAGTTCCTTGGCGATCGTCCGGCAATCCGGATCGGTGACGAGGTACAACATCCGTTCCAGTTCCCGAACGACGACCAGCGTATAACACGGACTATTATATTCGTTGAAGCCGCCGGTTTCCTTGAAATGGTCGAGATTCCGCCGAATCCGCTTCCGCCCATAGTCAAGAAAATCGGGACGGTTCAGGATTTCTCCGGCCGCCGCCGTGACGGTCGCTCCCATCATCGCGATGGTCGTGTATCCGGGACCGACGTTCCGTTTGATGATCGCTTGACAAGCGAATTCCAGCGACTGCTTTGTTTTCTCGCGGAGTTCGTCGGGAAGTCGGTCCGAATAGTCCCGCAAGATCACCGCAAGCACCGCTCCCATGAAATCGGCCCAATTATAGTCGGGAAACGCCATCGACTTGAGCGGCTCCTCGGCATACCAAGGCCAAATCCCGAAGGTCCGGCTGTTCGGATCCTGATCCTGAAGCGCAATAATCTTTTCCAACAGATTCCGTCCCTTTTCCTGATGCTCCGGCTGCGGACTGGCAAGCAGGCAGGCGGCGAAATCCATTGCGGAACGAGTCGGATGAACCCGGGTTCCCTTTTCGAAATTCGAATGGTATCCCTTGGCGACGCCGTGGGTTCCCCACGGCAGACCGTTTTCCGGATCGACTCGCTTCTCCCATTGCGTGACGAACTCCAAGACGGCGGCGTCCCGGTTCGCAGCGAAAAGAGAACCGGCTACAAAGAAGAACGCAACGAAAAAAAGAAGCTTTTTCATAAAACGAGCTGCGGGCTGTGCCCGCAGAGTCAACGTGAAAACGTCATGCCTGCGACCACAGGTCGCAGCTCGTAAAGGCAGCTCGTGAAGACCGCTCATCGACGAACTATTCCTTGACCCGTTCGATATACTCGCCGGTTCGGGTGTCGACTTTGATCATTTCGCCGGTTTCGACGAAGTTCGGAACCAGAATTTCGGCGCCGGTGTCGACTTTCGCCGGTTTCGTGACGTTGGTCGCCGTGTTGCCTCGAATACCGGGCTCCGTGTACTCGACCTTGAGCACGACGTGGTTCGGCGGCGTGACTCCCATCGGATTGTTGTTGAAGAGCATCATTTTGCAGAGCATGCCTTCTTTGAGATACTTCCAGGCGTCGTCGACGACTTCCTTCGACAGCTCGTATTGCTCATACGATTCGTTGTCCATGAACGAGAACGTATCGCCCATTTGATAGAGAAATTGAGCGTCGATTTCCGTAATGTCGGCAAGTTCCAACTCGTCGCCGCTCTTGTAGGTTCGGTCAAGCGTCGTTCCTCGGGTCAGGTTTTTCAACTTGCATTTATACAAGGCCTGTCCTTTGCCTGGTTTCACGAAGTTGCACTCGGTCATGATATACGGGTCTCCATCGATTTGTACTTTGAGACCCTTCCGAAAATCGCTCGTGTTGACTGATGCCATGGTAAAAAATATGCGTTGAAAACCGATAAATAATGGTCGGTCGACCGACCCGTCGACGTATTCGACCCTGCTAGTAAACGTTAACGAATTGTCATTCGGCAAAAGATAAGATACCGTCATCCCCGCGAAGGCGGGGACCTAGATGAAAGACGTCATTGTTCTCTTTGCATCCGTCGTTGACGGAATATGAGACACCGTGAATGACGTATGCAAACACCCATTACTATCTAATCTCTAGGTCCCCGCCTGCGCGGGGATGACGAACATGATTTTCTTAACGTTGTACTAGTTTACCCCCAACATCGAATTTTTCAAGGCGGTTGAAATACCCGATCCATTCGCTAAGATAGACAATTGCTTGAACCGTCGGGACCGCAGGTCCCGGCTCGTGATCGTCATTTTTTGTGTTGAAAGGACTTTCCATGCGACTGGTTACACGCTCCGATTTCGACGGCTTGGTTTGCGGAATGCTGCTGAAAGAAGAAGGATTGATCGACGACGTCAAGTTCGTCCATCCCAAGGATTTGCAGGACGGCAGTTTTCAGGCGGAGTCTCGGGACATTCTCTGCAACGTGCCGTTCGTTCCCGGCTGCGGCATGTGGTTCGATCACCATTCCAGCGAAGCGGAACGCGTCGGCTGGAGCCAGGAAGTCAAGGGCGTCAGCAAAAAGGCGCCGTCCTGTGCCGGAATCATCTACGAATATTTCGGCGGCGAGAAAAAATTCGGCACCTTTTCCGAATTGATCAAAGCGGTCGATAAAGTCGACTCCGGTCAACTGACGCAGGACGACATTCGGAATCCGCAAGGTTGGGTGCTGATCGGATTCATCACGGATCCGCGCACCGGGTTGGGCCGCTTCCACGAATTCCGGATTTCGAACTACAACCTGATGATGGAATTCATCAATCATTTCCGGACCATGAGTCTCGAAGAGATTCTCGACCATCCGGACATCAAGGAGCGGATCGACCTTTACCGTTCGCAGACGGAGTTGTTCGTCGAGATGGTCAAGAAGCACTCGAAAGTCGACGGCAACGTCCTCGTCACGGACCTGCGGGGCGTCGAAACGATTTACGCCAGCAATCGCTTTACGATTTACGGCGTTTTTCCGGAAACGAACGTTTCGCTGTGGGTCACGGCCGGCAAAGCGAACCAAAACGTCGTGATCGCCTGCGGATACAGCGTTCTGAACCGAACCTGTACCGCGGACGTCGGCGCCCTGATGCTCAAATACGGCGGCGGCGGACACAAACAGGTCGGAACCTGCCAAATTCCGTTCGACAACGCCGACCAGACGATCGCCGACATCGTCAAAGGACTCAAACAAGTTTAGAACAGTGTTAGCGAAAAAATGTCCGTCATCCCCGCGCAGGCGGGGACCTAGAGAAGAGATTCAAATATAGGCTCTTGCACGCGTTATTTACGGATGCAAACGGTCGACAACGCCTTTAGTCTAGGTCCCCGCCTTCGCGGGGATGACGAAACTTATCCCGTCCAATGTTCTCCGATTTTTTCATTCAGCGTCCGAAATTCGCGATTGTTATCTCCCTCTTCCTGATCTTGGGAGGTCTGATCTGCGTCGGTCGTCTGCCGATCGCCGAGTATCCGGAGGTTGCGCCGCCGACCATCGTCGTTTCCGCGACGTATACCGGCGCCAGCGCCATGGTGATCGCCGATTCCGTCGCCTCGCCGCTCGAAGCCGAAATCAACGGCATCGAGGGAATGATCTATTATTCGTCCGTTTCAAACAACAGCGGCAGTTACAGCCTGACGTTGACGTTCGATCCGAACGTCGATCCCGACATCGCGATGGTCAACGTGAACAACGCCGTCAAACGGGCCGAACGGGTCCTTCCGGCCGAAGTCACGATGCGGGGAATCAACGTCGCCAAACGAACGGCCGACTTTCTCGCTTCGATCGTTTTTACCAGCGACAATCCGGAACACACGCAATTGTTTCTCAGCAATTTCGTCAGCAACAACGTCAAGGACGCCGTCGCACGGATCAACGGCGTCGGACAGGCGACGATCTTCAGCGAAATGCGATTCAGCATGCGGGTTTGGCTCGATCCGATCCGCATGAGATATTACGGTATCGGCCAACAAGAAGTTCGAGAGGCGATTCAACGCCAAAACATTCAGGCCGCGACCGGTTCCATCGGCACGGAGGCTTCCAGCTCCTCCATGCAGTTCAAGGTCGACACCAAGGGCCGCCTGCGTGAGATTTCGGAATTCGCCGATATTATCGTCCGAACAGGCGCCGACGGACGGCTCGTCCGGCTGTCGGATGTCGCCCGGATTGAACTCGGCGCCGAAAACTACGCCGGAATGTCGACGCTGCACGGTCAACCGGCCGGCGTGTTGGCCGTCTTTAAACTCAGCGACGCCAACGCCCTGACCGTGATCGACACGACAAAGAAACTCATCGGCGAAATGTCCGCGGACTTTCCCGAAGGTATGCACTGGCAGATGGGATACGACTCGACGCTCTTCGTTTACGCGTCGATGCACGAAATCTTCATCACGTTGGTGATCGCGTTCGCCCTCGTCGTTCTCGTGACGTACGTCTTCCTCCAGGATTGGCGGGCGACGATGATTCCGACCATCGCGATTCCAGTGTCGCTCATCGGCACGTTCCTGTTCATGTACATTTTGGGCCTCGGCATCAACACGTTGACGATGTTCGGATTGATCCTCGTCATCGGATTGGTCGTCGATGACGCGATTTGCGTTGTCGAATGTTGTATGCGGCTCATCCACGAGGAAGGACTCTCGCCCCGGGACGCCGCGTTCCGGGCGATGAAAGAGTTGACCAGCGCGCTGATCGCCGTGACGCTCGTCGTCGTGATGATCTATGCACCGCTCGCCTTTTTCAGCGGCATGGTCGGAACGATCTATCGGCAATTCGCGATCACGATGTGTGTCGCCCTTTGTCTTTCGGCCCTTGTTGCGCTCACGCTCTCACCGGCTCTCTGCGCGATTCTCCTGCGGAACACCGGCGAGAGTCGCGGCTGGGCGAAATGGTTCAACATCGGCCTCGATTTTACCCGTAATCGCTATTTGGGAATCGGAGGTTTTCTCGCGAGCAATCCGTTCGTCACGATTTTTATTTTGGCGGCGATCATTTACGGCAATTACGAGTTTTTCACCCGATTGCCGTCCGCGTTTTTGCCGAAGGAAGATAAAGGAACCCTTTTCTGCGAAGTGATTCTTCCGGCCGGCGCGTCGTTGCCGAGAACACAAGCCGTCTTGGGCGAATTTGTCGAGATCGTTGAAAAAATCGACGGTGTCGCCTTCTGCATCGCGGTTCCGGTGCGGAGCCGTTCTTCCGGTGACGCCGAAAACATGGGCCAAATCACCGTGCGGCTCAAACCGTGGCATCTACGGGAAACTCCCGAAACGGCCATTGAAAATATTCAACGGAAAATCATGAAACGTTGCGGAGCGATCACGGAGGCGAAAGTCAACGTGTTCATTCCGCCCGCGATCAGCGGACTCGGGGCGACCGGCGGCGTGAGCTTCGCGTTGCAGGCCGTCGGCGACCAATCGCCGGAAGAACTTTCCCGGGCTGCCGGCTTGCTCGTCACGAAACTCATGGAGTCCGGCAAGGCGTTCAACGCGAACACGTCGTTCAGCATGGACACGCCGATGATCCATCTCGAAATCGACCGCGACAAAGCCGAAGCGATGAGCGTGTCCGTCGACGCGATCTTCCGAACGCTGCAAACGCAACTCGGTTCGTTGTACGTCAACGATTTCAATATGTTCGGCAAAACGTACAAAGTCGTCATCCAATCGGAAGCGGAATATCGGGAGAATCCGAACGCGATCGGTCAACTGACCGTCGTTTCCGAACACGGCGCCTTGGTTCCGCTGGACAATCTCGCGACGGTCGAATGGACCTTGGGAGCGAGGCAAGTCGAGCGTTTCAACATGTTTCCCTCCGCGATGGTCCGGACGCAAGCCGCTCCGTCGGTCAGCTCCAGCGAACTGATGGAACTCGTCCAACAACTGGTCAAGACGGAGATTCCCGGCGGATACCAGATCAGTTGGACCGATCTCAGTTACCAGGAAAGCCAGAACGAAGGACAGATCGTGTTTCTCATCTCATTGGCGATGATCTTCGCGTATTTGTTTCTCGTTGCGCAGTACGAAAGTTGGACGACGCCGATTTCCGTGATGCTTTCCGTCGTCACCGCGACGCTCGGAGCGATGGTTTCGCTGTATTTCCTGAAAATGCCGCTCGACATTTACTGCCAACTCGGTCTATTGATGCTCGTCGGATTGACCGCGAAAACGGCGATTCTTATGGTCGAGTACTGCAAGATCATGCGCGAACAGTACGGAATGTCGATCCACGAAGCCGCGATGACCGGAATGCGCGTCCGTTTCCGAGCCGTGATGATGACCGCGCTGGCCTTTACGACCGGCGTGATTCCCTTGGCCGTCGCGACCGGAGCCGGAGCGGGAAGCCGTTCGTCCATCGGCGTGACGACGGTCTGGGGAATGGTCGCCGCAACGCTGGTCGGTATGCTTCTCATTCCGGGACTGTACGTGATTACACGGCATATGTCGGAAACCACGGGGGCGTTCTATCGACGAATTCTCGGACACGCGGAACACTCGCCGCAACCGATGGTTCATGAAACATCAGGCGGTTGAATTCAATGCGCCGGAATACCGGCTAAATAGGGAGGAGGAAAAACGATGACGCTTTCCGTAATTGTTGCCTTGGCGGACGGGTTCGAAGAAATCGAAGCCGTCGCTCCGATTGATGTCCTTCGCCGAGCCGGTCTGAAATTGTCGACGGTCGGAATCACCGGAAAAATCGTGACGGGGTCGCACGGCGTTTCCCTCACGGCGGATCAGGGTTGGAGCGACGTCGCGACGGCAACGCCGGACGTTTTGGTGCTGCCCGGCGGAATGCCCGGCTCCAAACATCTCGGCGAACATCCGGGCTTGAAAACGATGGCGCAACGAGTCGCCGCCGCGAATGGTTATCTCGCCGCGATTTGCGCCGCTCCGGCCTTTACCTTGGGATCTTGGGGACTGCTCGCCGATCGGAACGCGACCTGTTATCCCGGTTGCGAATCGCTGTTTCCGACCGACGTGAAGTTCCGAAAAGATCTTGGCGTCGTCGTCGATGGTCGGATCGTCACGGCCTGCGGTCCCGGCGTCGCGCTCGACTTCTCCTTCGCTCTCGTCGAACTTCTCCTCGGCGCCAAAGCAGCCGACGACGTTCGCGACGCCATGCAATGGAATCGACGAAGTTGACGCGCTGCGCGGCTAAAACGCAAGCGGAACACCGACCGTTCGCCGTTCAGTCGACCGTTTGCAGATTGTCGCGGTTGACGACGTCCGTGTAAACGGTCGGACCGAGGATTTCGTGGATCTCCTTGGTCTTCTTTCCCCGGATCAAGAGGACGTCCTTGAGTCCGTAGTTCGTCAATCCGCGAGCGATTTCGTTGCCGTCCTTGTCGACAAGGGACACGAGTCCGCCTTTCTCGAACGCTCCAGAAGCGTCGACGATACCGATCGGCAACAGGCTCTTGTCTTTACTCCGTACGGCGGCAACCGCTCCGTCGTCCAAAACCAGACGCCCCTCCGGACGGACGGCGAAACCGATCCAACGTTTGCGAGCCGAGAGAAAACCGTCCTGTGTCAGGAAAATCGTCCCGGTTTCTTTGGCGGCGAACAGGTCGGCCAAAGTTCCCGGCTTGTCGCCGCTGGCGATGATCACGTTGCCGCCGGAACCGGTAATCATCTTGGCCGCCTTGAGCTTGCTCGACATGCCGCCCTTGCTCCGTTTGGACCGTTTTTCGGCGACCATTTTCATGAGGTCCGGCGACCAATGTTCGACAACGGAAACAAGTTTCGCCTCCGGATCGGCCGGATCCCGATCGAACAGTCCGTCGACGTCCGTCAACAAGATCAGCAGCGGCGCCTCGAACAGGTTCGCGACCAGCGACGCCAAGCGGTCGTTGTCGCCGAACGTCGTATGCAATTCGTTGACGCTGACCGTGTCGTTCTCGTTGATGATCGGCAGGGCTCCGTAATCGAACAGCGCCCGGATCGTGTTTCGAGCGTTCAAGTACCGCTTCCGATTGGAAAGATCGTCCGCCGTGAGCAAAATCTGGGCCGTCGGAACGCCGAATCGGGACAAATACCGTTCGTAGGTTTCGATCAGTTTGCCCTGCCCGATTGCCGCGACCGCCTGGAGCTGCGCCAGCTCGACGGGCCGCTCCGAAAGACCGAGCTGTCCCATGCCGGAACCGACCGCTCCCGAACTGACGAGAACGACCTTCTTCTTTTTGGCGATCATTCCGCAGAGATCTTTCGTCAACATCGCGATCCGCTCTTCGTTGAGCAGACCGTTGGCGTGCGTCAAGACGTTGGTTCCGACCTTGACGACGATCACGTCGGAGGTTTTCAGGATTTCGTCACGGAGAAGAGAACGCATGGTACGACGGTACAAAATTTCGACTCGACGCCAATCAACAACGGTTTCGACCGCTGCAACGTCATTATACCTTTCCCTCTCGCTTGAGGAGAGGGGACGGCAAATTCAACCCGGGCTTTCTCCGGAAAATCGATTGCAATCGAAAATGATCGGGTATAATCAACGTCGGCAACTACCGTTACCGAACAACTCAAACGCAACAAACGAGCTGCGACCTGTGGTCGCAGAGAACCGGGAAAGACCATGCGACACGCGACTCTTTATCTGGATGCCAAAGCGGAACTCGCCGAAGGCCCTGTCTGGGACGACCGAACGAACCGCTTGTCGTGGATCGACATCGAGCGCGGCGAGCTGCATCTCGACAAACAGGTTTTCCGACTCGGTGTCAAGATCGGCGCCGCGGTTCCTTGTCAAAGCGGTCAATTTCTCCTCGCAACGGCCAACGGTTTCGAATTGTTCGATCCCGTTTCGGAGCGACGGACGCCGCTTGCCGATCCGGAGCGGGAAATCGCCGACAATCGGATGAACGACGGAAAAAGCGACGCGCGGGGCCGATTTTGGGGCGGCTCTCTTAGCACGACACGCCAACCGGGAACGGCCGCGTTTTACGTTCTGGACGGCGACGGTTCCGTTCGAAAAGCGATCGACGGCCTGACGAATTCCAACGGTCTTGGCTGGAGTCCCGACGGACGAACGTTGTACCATATCGACACGCCGACGCTGGAAGTTCGAGCGTTCGATTTCGATCTCGACAGCACAACGCTCTCTGGTCGGCGGACCGTCGTTCGTTTTCCTGACGGCGTCGGTCGCCCGGACGGAATGTGTGTCGACGCCGAAGGATTTCTGTGGATCGCTCACTGGAACGGCGGCTGCGTGTCTCGTTGGAATCCCGTCGACGGTCGGCAGTTGGAATCGGTTTCCTTGCCGGTTCGTCGTGTTTCTTCCTGTTGCTTCGGCGACGCCGATCTCGGAACGCTGTACATCACGACGGCTCGGCACGGACTGAGCGAGGAAGAGTTGGAACGTCAACCGATTGCCGGCGGAATTTTTTCGTTCCGTCCCGGCGTTCCCGGCCTCCCGATGACGCCGTTCGATGATCGACGAGACGGCAATGATCGCGATTCGATCGGTATTCCGCTTGCGTTTGAACCGCAAAGCACGTCGGAAGTCGGATAAAAAAACAGCACAGGTCGACCGGAAGCCGCCCTGTGCCGGATGTTTTACGTTCGAGAAAATCTCTTGATCGGGATGAAAAAGAGATTCGTGAACGGACAACTTGACTCTTGACTTTGGGGGTCAACGTTTCGCCAACCGTTATTCCGCTCTGACGGATCAGCGAGGTCGGGAGCAAAGCGACCACCTCGCGGGTTTTCACGCCGAGCGGAAGCTCGAATTGGGCCGGGGTCCAACCCCGTTAGCCTTTTTTCGATCCCTTGCAGCCGCAACCGCCTTTGGTGGCGGGCTTTTCAGCCGGCTTCGCGGTGGATTTCTTGGCGTCTTTCTTCGGTTCTTCTTTTTTCGGCATGATCGAATTCCTTCTCTGTCACAAAATGTGAAACACGTGATCGGGCAACGCGCCTCGATCCGATGCGCGGAATTGTAGCAATATTTTCGAGCAAAAAAAGAGGGGGTTTTCTATTTATGACGATTTTTTCGAAAAACTCTTTTCTGCGGCGGAGAACGACAGAATCCGATTCGTTCCCGAATCGGACGGCAGAATAACAAAAACAGAGCCCGAAACGTCAGTGAGGGGTTCGAGCACACTCCCTCGCTGACGCTTCGGGCTCTGAAAAAGAGCTTCGGGTTCTGAAAAAGCCGTGATCCGATTCTAATGCGTGACGGCGTAGACCAAAATATTGGCGCCGATTTCCAACGCCGACTTGTCTTTCAGTCCGTACGAATAAGCGTGCGGGAACTGCTCCCAACCGTTGCCCAAGTCGAAGCGGCTGTAAATCACGCCGGGCTTGCCGTCGAACATCACGGCTTCCAGTTCCGGTCGCTCCAGTTGGCCGAAGTCCTCATAGGTCCGCGGCGAGTAGTCGACCTTCGAAATGTTGAACTGGTTGCTGTACACCGGATGATCGAACGGAATCGGAGCCAAAGGCTGATCCGGAAACGCTCGACGAATCTCACGACGGAACGATGTGTCGAAAGTCGAACGACCGCAGCAGGCGTCGGCAAGGAAAATACCGCCGGCCTTCACGAACTGCTGGAGCTTCGCGATTTCTTCGTTGGAGAACGTGAATTCACGGTGTCCGGTCATGTACCAAAGCGGATACGTCAGGGACGCCGGATCTTTCATCTGGACGGCCTGTCGTTTGAACTTGACTTCCATCGTCGAGTTTTCCTTGACGAATTTCATCAGGTTATGGACCGCATCCGGATCCGGATCCCAGTCGCCTTCATGAACAATCTGGGCGAAGACGAAATCGTCGCGGCTCGGGGCTTTGTCTTCGTGATAGACCTTCGAGGTGCTGAGGAAGCGGCCCAACTGGAAGGTTCCGAGCATGTACGTAACGATGTTTGCGCCGACTTGTCGGGCAAGGTCGATCGTCATGCGGGTTCCGCGATCATGTTCGTGTCCGTCCCAGCCGCAAGTCATGTCGGCGGTCGAGAAGATCACGGCGTCGCGGCAACCGATTTCGATCGATTCGAGGCTCGGTTCCGCCGTGTATTCGGTTCCGTCACCTTTCTTGTAGTTGAACTGCTGGTTCAACTTGTAGTAAGACGAGAAGACCGGATTGTCGGGCAGCATTTTCCGCATCGGCCGCTGCGGGAAGATAAGCGACATTTCACGGCGGAAGGACTCCGTAAAGTCTTTCCAACCGCAACAAGCGTCGGCGACGATCGTTCCGCCGTCGAGGACGTAGCGTTGCAGGCTTTCCCGGGTCTTGTCGTTCAGTTCGAATTTGTTGTGTCCGGCGATCAGCAGCGCAGGCAGTTCGCGGGGATCGAACGAAAAAGCGGCCAAATCGGATTCGACGCCTCGGTAGTTGATTCCGAGCTTCGAGTTTGTCCAATCGAGCAACGTCTTGACGTCGGCCGGATCGGTCATCCAGTCGCGGTACATCGTCTGCTTGCCGTCTTTGACGATAAATCTTGGGGCTCCAAGGGCCAATTTGCCGATCAACGACGGCGGACTCGGCGGACGCTTTTTCTCGCTCCGCCGCAACGGCGTGACGGGAAGCGGCAACGGGGCAAAACCTTCGCCGCCGGTTTGCGTCGCGTTCTGGGCTTTCGGTGGCGGACCGCAGTCGATCGGACCGGTATCTTCGTCGGCGGCAAGGACGACATTGGAAATCAGTCCGGTCGCGGACGCCCCTCCGACAGCGGAAACACCGGCAACGGCGGTCATCTGACCGACGTTTTCGAGAAATTGGCGGCGTGAACGGAGCCGCTCTTCAGGCTGGGTGGATTTCATGATTTGCTCCAACAAAGAAGATTTGGGGTCGAACGAACGGATTATCCGAAGGGCAAGGCCTTAAGCCGAAAACGCAAACAGAAAAAAACGGCACGCTACAACGGCACTATGATCTCTTAATCTATACTCATCGGAAGAATAGATCAAGGGTTTTCTGGAATTTTTTAAAAAATCCGCAGAATTGGGCTGGTAGCCGTTCGCCAGAAAGAAAACCGCCTACTTTTGAGTGAGAGGGTGAGAGGGTGAGAGGGTGAGAGGGTGAGAGGGTGAGAGGGTGAGAGGGTGAAATAGAGTTGTTCGGAAAAACGGGTAGCCGCCGACGTCCCGGCGGCGGAGTCCGGTACTCCGGACCTGACCTGCGTTCGAGTGCGGCCTGTATTTTCGAAATACGGCGCACCTGCCACCGGGATGTCGGCAGCTACCAGTTACCGAACAAGTCTACTTTTTCGCGGTTTTTTTCTTGGTCGCTTTTTTTGTCGTCGTTTTTTTTACGGCGACCTTCTTCACGGCGGCCTTTTCCTGGACAGCCTTCTTCGGGGCGGCCTTCTTGCGAACGGCTCGTTTTTTCGACGGTCCCTTCGCGGCTCGCTCCGCAAGGAGATCGAGCGCCCGATCGAAGGTCAATTCCTCGATCGCCATGTTCTTGGGCAACGTCGCGTTTGTTTCGCCGTCGGTCACGTAATTGCCGAAACGACCGGCAAGCAGTTTGATCGGCTTTCCCGTGACCGGCGAGTCGTCAAACGCTTTGAGCGGCTCCGTCGACTTCCGTGCCGCTCCGCCGCGAGCCGATTTGTATTTCGGCTGCGACAACAATTCCAGAGCCTGATCGAGATTCACGTCGAGCGGCGACACGTCGTCCGGCAGCGACCGCGTGTCCTTGCCGCATTGAACATAGGGTCCGTAACGACCGTTGTGAGCGACGATCTCGACGCCGTCCGCCGGTCTCACGCCGAGAATTCGCGGCAACGTCAGCAATTTGAGAGCGGTTTCCAAGTCGACTTCTTCCGGCGACATTCCCTTGAGCAGCGACGCGTTTTGCTTTTCTTCGTCTTCGGCCCCTCCCCGTTGAATATACGGTCCGAAACGGCCGTTTTTCACGAAGATCGGCTTGCCGGTTTCCGGACAGATTCCCAACGGCTCGTCGCCCTGTTCCGATTTGTTCAGGATTTCGAGAGCCTTTTCGATCGTCAATTCGTCCGGCGGAAAATCCTCGGGAATCGAGCCTTTCCGTTCACCCTGTTGGAGATAGGGTCCGAACTTGCCGATCCGAACGACGATCGGCTCGCCGCCTTCCGGCGTTCCAAGTTCCACCGTGCTGACGTCCCGGGCGTCGATTTCCTCGACCTTGTGTTCGAGCTGCGTTTTCAGACCGGGATGCTCCGCCCCGAAATAAAAATCCTTCAGGTAATTCCGGTATCCAAGCTCTCCCCGACTGATCGCGTCGAGTTGGTCCTCCATCTGGGCCGTGAAATCGTAATTGATCAAATCGGGGAGATGCTGCTCCAGCAACTTGCAGACGGCGAACGCGACCCAAGTCGGAACGAGCGCCCCGCCTTTCTTGAAAACGTAATTCCGGTTGAGAATCGTTTCGATGATCGACGCGTAGGTACTCGGCCGTCCGAGTCCCTTGTCGGTGAGAACTTTCGTCAGCGCGGCTTCGGAATACCGGGACGGCGGCGCCGTGGTATGCGATTTCGCCTCCAAATCTCGGCAGGTCAACGGATCGCCCGCCTTGACGTTCGGAAGCAGAACTTCCCGGTCCGCGAGATCCGCTTCCGGATCGTCGGAACCCTCGACGTAGGCCCGAAGATATCCGGGAAACTCGATCGTCTTGCCGCCGACCGAAAAGAGAGCGTCGTCCAATTCGACGACGACCTGCTTGCGCATTCCCCGGGCGTCAGCCATCTGACTGGCGACGGTTCGCTTCCAGATCAGGTCGTAGAGCCGGTATTCCTCAAACGTCACGCGGTTGCGAAGATGTTCCGGCAGATCGAAGGTACTGCCCGCCGGCCGGATCGCTTCGTGAGCTTCCTGGGCGTTCTTGACGTTCGTTTTGTAGATTCGCGGCGAATCGGGCAAATATTCCTTGCCGTACTGAGTCTGAATATGTTTCCGTGCGGCGCTGATCGCCTCGCCGGAAAGGTTCGTCGAATCGGTACGCATATAGGTGATGTACCCGTTTTCGTAAAGACTCTGCGCGAGGCTCATCGTGGTCCGGGCCGTGAATCCGAGCTTGCGGTTCGCTTCCTGTTGGAGCGTGCTCGTCGTGAACGGAGCGTAGGGCCGCTCGACATACGGCTTGTCTTCGACCGATTTGACTTTCGCCGGTTTGGTTCGGAGTCGTTCGACCAAGGCTTTCGCCGCCGGTTCGTCCAACAGGATGAATTGTTCCGGTTTCGACAGCTTGCCGGTGTTCGAGCTAAAGTCTTTTCCGGCGGGGATTTTCTTGCCGCCGACGGAAATCAATCCGGCTTGGAACGGCCGAACTCCGGCCTCCGCCGCAAAACTGCCGAGCAGATCCCAAAACGTCGCCGAATGGAACGCGATGCGTTCCCGCTCCCGTTCGACGATCAGGCGGACCGCAACGCTTTGAACCCGGCCTGCTGAAAGCTTCGGCCGGACTTTGTACCAAAGCAGCGGCGAGACTTCGTAACCGTAGAGTCGGTCGACGATCCGTCGGGTTTCCTGCGCGTGGACGAGATCTTCGTCGATCTTTCGCGGCGATTTCAGGGCGTCGTCGATCGCCTGCCGCGTGATTTCATGGAACACGAGCCGATGGACCGGAACCTTCGGCTTGAGAACCTCCATGAGATGCCAACTGATCGCTTCGCCTTCACGGTCTTCGTCCGTCGCGAGATAAACTTCCTTGGCGTCTTTCAGGAGGTCGCTCAGCTTTTTCATCTGCTTGCGTTTGTCGTCCGGCACGACGTAGACCGGCTCGAAGTTCGAGTCGACGTTGACGCCGAGTCGCGACCATTTTTCCTTCTTGAGTTTTTCAGGAATCTCTTTCGTACTCTTCGGCAGGTCGCGGATATGTCCGATGCTCGCCTCGACGACGTAGTTGCCGCCGAGAAATTTTCCAATGGTTCGAGCCTTCGCTGGAGACTCGACGATAACGAGCGAGGTGTTTTTCATGACGTGTAAAATAGAGAGAATAGGGTGCAGGACGGAAAGAGAAACCTCCGACTCTGCTCGACACGCAAAGTTATTACAGGGAGACCTCGTTCTTGTCAAGAGAACTTTCGGGGGCTTTTCCGTAATTTTCCGAATGTAATGTTTAAAAGGAGGCAAGAAAAGGGAAAATAGAGCATTTGGGGAGTTCCGGGAATTGGTAAACATTCTCTGTCGCAACTTGACTTTCCTCGTTGCCCGGATTATAGTTTCGAGCTCCCAAGCCGATGAGTCGGAATCTCTTTCAACCATTTTTTCAACGATTCTCGATGAAAAATCGCCAAGCTCTTGAAACGCTTTTCGTCCAATCGAAGCCGGGTAATCGGGCCGTTCGGTTTCCCGTTTGCGACGTTCCGTCTGAAAAATCGCTCGACGCCCTGTTTTCGGAGGAATTCCTCGCCGATTCGGAGCTTCCGTTGCCGGAACTCGCGGAAATCGACATTGTTCGACATTTCACGAACCTCGCGATGCTCAACATGTCGGTCGACACGAACTTCTATCCGCTCGGATCCTGTACGATGAAGTACAATCCGAAGCGGAACGAAGCGTTTGCGAGTTCGCCGAAATTGCTCGGCTTGCATCCGTACCAACCGGAGTCGACGGTTCAAGGGCAACTTGAAATTTTCTTCGAGTTGCAGCAGATGCTCGCGGAAATCGCCGGACTTCCCGCCGTGAGTCTGCAACCGGCTGCCGGCGCCCACGGCGAACTGACCGCTCTGCTCGTCGCCGAAAAGTATTTCAAGGACCGGGGCGAACAGCGGAATACCGTGTTGATTCCCGACGGCGCTCACGGCACGAACCCGGCCAGCGCAGCGTTTGCGGGCTTCCAGACCGTCGAAATCAAGAGCGACGCGAACGGTTTCGTCGACCAAGCCGACTTGGCGTCGAAGTTGAACGCCCAAACGGCGGTCTTCATGATCACGAATCCGAACACGCTCGGAATTTTCGAGAAAAACATCCGGAAGATCTGCGACGCGGTCCATGCCGTCGGCGGACTCGTCTATCTCGACGGGGCCAATATGAACGCGATCGCCGGTATCTCCCGGCCCGGCGACTTCGGTGCCGACATGATGCATTATAACGTCCATAAAACCTTTTCGACGCCGCACGGCGCCGGCGGGCCCGGCGCGGGACCGATTGCGGTCCGTGACTTTTTGGCTCCCTTCCTGCCGACGCCGATCGTCGTCAAGCAGGACGACGAATGCAACGGAGTACCGGTCAAATGTCGCTACCGGCTCGAAACGCCGTCGAAAACCATTGGGAAGGTTCGTTCGTTCTTCGGAAGCACCGCGATTCTCAATCGGGCTTGGTTCTATTTGAGAACGCTCGGAGCGGAAGGCGTTCGAACCATGACGGAAAACTCCGTCCTCAACGCGAACTATCTTCTCAGCCTTCTCAAGGACTCGATCGACGTTCCCTTCGGCGACCGCTGCATGCACGAATTCGTCGCAAGCTCCGCGAAACTCAAAGCCGAAAAGGGAATCACGACGATGGACGTCGCCAAACGGCTGCTCGATTACGGTTTCCATGCTCCGACCGTCTATTTTCCGCTGCTCGTCAAGGAAGCGATGATGATCGAACCGACGGAAACTGAAAACAAACGAACCCTCGATCTTTTCGCCGAAACGCTGAAAAAGATCCTCGCCGAAGATCCGCAACTGCTGCACGACGCCCCTCATTCGACGACCGTCTGCCGTCCCGATGAAGTCGCCGCCGCCAAAAAACCGATCCTCGTCGAGAAATAGAATACTTCAGAGCCCGACGCGTCAGCGAGGGTTTTTATCAATATTGCCCCATTTTCCCCGTCCAAATATTCGTTGCGTTGATCATGCGAATTTCAGACAAAATTGAAAAAAAACGAAAAGAATCTTGAACCTCTTGAGAAATTTGATTCAACCTCTATGATTATCATAGTGGGGCGGCAAGCGTTCGGAATGTTCCGGACGTCCAGCCACCCGATTTTCACCAAAAGAAATATGGGTAAAACAATGAAAAAGCTGATCTCCTTGAGCGTGTTGGTCCTGTGTCTCGGTCTGTTTACAATCGGTTGCGAACCCGCGAAACCGACCCCGACCCCGACTCCGGCGGCCCCTGCCGTTTCGGTAGAGGAAGAACCGGCCGCCGAGGCAGCGAAGCCGGCCGAAGCCGTGAAACCAGCCGAAGCGAAGCCGGCCGAAGCCGTGAAACCAGCCGAAGCAAAGCCGGCCGAAGCCGTGAAACCAGCCGAAGCGAAGCCGGCCGAAGCCGCGAAACCAGCCGAAGCGAAGCCGGCGAAAGCGAAACCGGCTGAAGCCGCGAAACCGGCCGAAGCGAAACCGGCTGAAGCCGCGAAACCGGCCGAAGCGAAACCGGCTGAAGCCGCAAAGCCGGCCGAAGCGAAACCGGCCGAAGCCGCAAAGCCGGCCGAAGCGAAACCGGCCGAAGCCGCGAAATAGTTCTTTTCGGACGACTTCAAGCAAAGGCCGTGATTCTTTGGATTCGCGGCCTTTTCACTATTCTTGAATTCGAACACCGAAGAATGATCGAAAAATTTTCTTTCGAGGCGTCTCCCTTTCTTCCCTCTCATTTTTTCGCGGACGCTCGGACGGCCGATAAATCTGGTCTGGTCGCGCTCGACGGTTCCATGACGCCGGAAGCCCTTTTTGACGCCTACGTTCACGGAATTTTTCCTTGGCCGTTCAACAGTTTCGGAGACGGTCGTCCGGACCGATTGGGCTGGTTTTCCTTGGATCCACGCGGAGTGTTCGAGTTCGACGCGTTTCACGTTCCCAAGCGGTTGGCTCGGCTCTATCGGAGCGGTCGTTTTCGAATCACGAGCAATCGAAACTTTCGCGACGTTCTTCGTGGTTGCGCCTTGACGCCGTTTCGAGAAGGATTTTCCTGGGTGACGCCGAGCCTGTATCGAGCCTATGTTCGGTTCCACGAACTGGGATTTGCGCACAGCGTCGAAACCTGGCTCGACGACCGTCTGGTCGGAGGCGTCTACGGCGTCGGAATCAACGGTCTTTTCGCCGCGGAATCGATGTTCCGCATCGAACCGGACGCCTCGAAGATTGCGCTGGTTGCCTTGACGGAACACTTAAAGGCCCGTGGATATTGTCTGTTCGACATCCAGATGGTAACGCCGCATACTGCTCGTTTCGGAGCCGTCGAGATTTCGAGAACCGACTATCTTTTGCGACTCCACGACGCGCTTCAGGTTCCGGCAACCTTCGGAGAGCTCGGATAAATTTTGGCACCTCGGTGTTTTTTCGCGTACTTTCCGATAAAATGAGGGAAAGATTCATCTCGAAACCTTTCCCAATCGGGGGACAGCAACATGGGTATCCGTTTTTTCTGTCCGAACGGACACAAACTTAACGTCAAAGAGCATTTGGCCGGAAAAGCGGGATTCTGTCCCGAATGCGGAGTCCGACTCGTCATTCCGTATCAAAGCACTCGAAAAAGCAGTCGGGAGCTCCATCAAGAAAAAAACGTCGGCGATTCTCCCGCAGCCAGTACACCGTACAGCATGACACCCTCCTCGTTCTTTCTCGAGGAAATGCAGCAGCAACAGTCGGCTGACGAACCGTTTCAATTCGCTCAGGAACCCGCTCCGTCGCCGACCGAATCGACCATCTCGAATCCCATCCTTCAGGACCAGACCGTCGTTTGGTACATTCAGGTTCCCAACGGACCGCAATACGGTCCGGCAACCGGACAAGTCGTCAGCACCTGGATTCAGGAACGCCGTATCGGACCGACCATGCTCGTTTGGCGCGAAGGTTGGAGCAGTTGGCTCGAAGCGAAAAACGTCTTTCCCGAACTGGAATAAAGGGAACCTCTGATAATTCCGAAAACGAGCTGCGACCTGTGGTCGCAGTCCTGAAAAATCAAGAGATGTTTTCGGTCCCGGCGACGTTGGGATGGATTTTTCGAGGAGCCCCAAAAAAGAGCCGGGACCTATTGGTCCCGGTAAGAAATTAGACACGGTAAAAAAAACCATGAAAACTTTCGGTTTCGCTTCGTTTCTTCTTTTCTTCGTCGTCGGCAATCTCTTCGTCGGCGATCTCTTCGCCGCGGAAAAACCGTTGGTTGCCGTAATGGTCAGCGACGATCATTACCACGCCGACACGCTCCTGCCGCCGCTGGTTGAAAAACTTGCTCAAGAAAATCATTGGAACATCGTCGTTCTCCACGGAAAGGGAACATCGAATTTTCCCGATATCGACGTTCTCGAAAAGGCGGACACGCTCGTCGTGTTCGTTCGTCGCCTGACGTTGCCGAAAGATCAGCTCGCGACGCTCAAAAAATATGTTGAATCCGGTCGCGGGCTGGTCGCCCTTCGAACAGCCTGTCACGGTTTCACTCTTCGAAACAAACCGGCTCCCGACGGCTGCGAAAACTGGTCGGAATTCGACGCCGACGTTCTTGGAGGAAACTATCACGATCACGGAAAGGATCCTCTCGGCAGCGACATTCAAAACGTTGAATCGAAACTCGACTCGCCGATTCTCAAGGACGTCAAACCGGACCGCTGGCACAGCATCGGCTCGCTGTACTGGACCGCTCCCATCAAGGACGACACGACGCTCTACCAAACCGGTTCCTCGCCGGAAGGCAAGGACGTTCCCGTAACCTGGACGCGCTTGCACGGCAAGACCCGGGTCGCGTTCACGGCGCTCGGACATCCGAAAGATTACGAAGTCGAAGCGTTTCAGAAACTCCTCCGAAATTTGATCGCGTGGAGTTTGGAACGATAAGGTCCTCCGTCCTCCGCTTTTTCGGAACGTCGCTCAAACAACAAGAAAAATACATTTTTCCCATGCGAAGCTCGACCATTTCGCGGAACACGAAAGAAACGCAAATCACGTTGACCGTAAATCTTGACGGCAGCGGCCGCTCGGAGATTGCGACGGGAATCGGCTTTCTCGATCACATGCTGACGCTGTTCGCGGCCCATTCGCTGATCGATTTGGACGTCAAGGCAACCGGCGATCTGCATATCGACGCCCATCATACGGTCGAGGACATCGGAATCGCGTTGGGGCAGGCGTTCTCGACGGCGCTCGGCAAAAAGGAAGGAATCAACCGTTACGGACATTTCACGCTGCCGATGGACGAAACCCTTGTCGGCGTCGCGGTCGATTTCTGCGGTCGGCCCTGTTTCGTGTACGGCGTCGAGTTCAAGCATCCGAAGATCGGCGAGTTCGATACGGAACTCGTTCACGAATTCTGGCAGGGATTCAGCGCCTCGGCATCCTGTAATCTTCATCTTCTGCTCCATTACGGAACGAACGGACATCATGTCGCCGAGGCTTTATTCAAAGCCGCCGCGCGGGCCGTTCGGATGGCCGTCGAGACTGATCCCCGACGCCAAGGTGTTCCCAGCACCAAGGGCGTTCTTTAGGGAACCCCTGAAAATTTCGAAAACGAGCTGCGATCTGAGCGAGCACGCCCTTCCTTAGCCGTGTCGCCCGCGACACGATGGAGCGGAGGAGGAGACGATTGCCGATTCAACGCACCGCAGGCGGATGCGGCTAAAAACGATCCACGTCGCTAAGAGTCAGCCAACAGCGACGACCAGAATTCGGACGGAATCGTCGTCGCTCCGTCGTTTGACGTCGATGCGAACGCCGAACGGACGCGGCTTGATCACGGAAAGCGTTGCGTCGCCGTCCAAGAGAAGGACGTCGACCGTCGGCGATGTTGCGAACGCCGGACAAAAGGGAACGTGAACCGAAACGGTTCGCTGCAACGGCTCGAATTCGACGAGAAACGTTCCTTCCAGACGCTCCGTTCCCGCTTCAGTACGGCAACGGACGATCTGCTGCGTCGCTCCGGAGGCGAATTCTTCTTCCTCGACCTCCTCTTCATCTGGAGACGGCTCGACAAACGAATCAACAGCCGACTCGGGCAACAGTCGCGGATTTCGGGAACGTCTCCAACAAACGATTTCCAGAATCCCCGTCAACGCAACGAATAAACCGAATAACAGAATTCGCGGTTCCAACGCCGTATTCCGCCAACTCGTCCCCAACAGAACCAGCGAGAACGCCGTCCAAAGCACGAACTGTGTTGTCAGCAACAGGCCGAAAGACAGTTGACGGAACATGGTGGAAAACTGCGACCACAGGTCGCAGCTCGTTAGTTCAGCTCGTTAGTTCAGCTCGTTCAAGCTTCTTTTTTAAAAGGCGTCTCGTTCGTCTTTGCGCTGTTCGACTTCGCCGCTCATCCAGAGCAGCAGCGGAGCGGCGATTCCGATCGTACTGTACGTTCCGAAAATCACGCCGACGCTCATTGCAAACGCAAAGGTATGGATTCCCTGACCGCCCCAGAAATACAGGATCAACGATACCATGGCCGTCGAGCCCGCCGTGAGGACCGTTCGAGACAAGGTCTGGTTCGTCGCGTCGTTGATCATTTTGTCGGTCAACTTCGGATTCTTTCCTCGATTTTCACGAATTCGGTCGAAGAGAATAATCGTATCGTTCAAGGAGTATCCGATGATCGTCAGGAACGCGGCGACGACGGCCAAACCGATCTTGAATTCCTCGACCTGGAGGAATCCGAGCGGCGTGACAAACCATTTACTGATCGCGATCAAACCGAGAGCGACGAGCACGACATGAATCAAACCGATCGCGGCCGCAATTCCGAAGACCAATTTATGGAATCGGAGCCAAATGTACAGCACGATACAAACAAGACTTCCGAGAATCGCGATGAGCCCCGCCGTTCGAGTATCCTTCGCGACGGAACCGCCGACGGTCGTCGAAGTCGGGAACAACGGCGTATCGTTGATCGTCGCCGTCATCGGCAGGAGAATCTTTTCGACGACTTCACGGGAAGCGTCGGTCGTCAACGTCCAGTTGTCGTAAATCTGCAGGCTTCCTTCGAAGAACTCCTTGTTGGAAAGGACGAAGGTAAAATCGTTGGGTAAAGCGCCGCTCGCAACCGCTGAACGCATCTCGGCACCGATCGCCGACTGCAACGATTCGTGGTTCATGCCGGGATTCACCGTCAAGCGAACGACGGTTTTCGATTTGTCTGCCGATTCTTCGAACGAAGAATTGAATTCGCGATACACCAACGAGTCTTTGAACGCGGACTTGAGTTCGTCCCGAACTTCCCGCAAATAATCTTCCGGAAGAACTTCTTTTTCCTTGTTTTGCGGGATCGACGTCGTAATGATAAATCGAGTGTTTTCCCGGGACTTGGCCTTCGGATCTCTTTCCGCGTCAATCAAATTCAGACGCACGGTCTGGACCGACAGGTCGTTCAGGTTCGACAATTTGGCGCGGATATCTTCAACTTTCTGCGAATCCTTGAACACCGCTTCAACGGACACGCCGCCGATAAAGTCGATATCGAGAATTCCCCGCCCCCGAGCGACCACGGCCAGAATGCCGATCACCGTAATGATGATCGAAAACGTCGCGCAGGCGTTGCGGGCGCCGATGAAATTGATGTTCGGACGCTTGAAGAACTGGAGCATGGAGAACGTGCTGATCGTCCGTTGCGCTTCCATGCAGTCCATGATGGTCCGGGCACAGTAAATTGCGGTGAACATACTGAACGTCACGCCGAGCACCAAGGTCACGGCAAAGCCCTTGACCTGTTCGGTTCCCACGGCGTACAGGATGATTCCCGTCAGGATCGTCGTCAAGTTGGAGTCGACGATCGCGGAAAGGGCTTTGGCATAGGCATTGCGAATCGCCATCTTGAGCGACGCGCCGGCCGCAAGCTCTTCCCGGAGACGTTCGTAAATCAGGATGTTGGCGTCAACGGCCATTCCGAGCGTCAAAACGAGACCGGCGAGACCGGGCAGCGTGAACGCGGCTCGAACCGCCAGCATCACGGCGATGATCATCGCCAGGTTCGTGAGCACGCAGAAACAGGCGATCAACCCGGCCAAGCGATAATAAACGAGCATGAATCCCAAGACGAGGACCAACGACGAAACAAGGGCGATGTTCGCCTTTTTGATCGTGTCGTCGCCGAGGGTCGCACCGATCAGGAGTTGGCTGACCGGTTCCTTGCTCAGTTCGGCAGGCAAACTTCCGGCGTCGAGGACCGCGATCAGATCGGTGATATCCTGATTGAGTTGGTTGATTTCCGCTTGCGTATGCCGCTGGCCAAACGAAATGATTCCGCTGGCTCCGATGACGGCGTTGATGTACGGCGCCGAATAGAGCGAGTCGTTCATCAAAATACCGAGCTGCCGCTTCAAGCGGTCCGGTTGCGCCGGATCCGGCTTGTTGGCGCTGGTCAGAAGACGAAACGTCGATTCGCCGATCGCGTTGAAATGGAACGAGACACCGGGACGTCCGTTTTCATCGTTTCCTTTTCCGACCCAACTAAGATACTGCCCGGTGACGTCGCAGCCGTCGTTGTAGAGAACGAGTACTTCGTTCCGACCGTTGCGTTCCCGTTTGATGACGTCCGGCGTTCCGAGAATACTCCGACCTTCCTTTTCGTCGACGGGCACCCATTCGGCGATCCGGTTTCCGGTTGAGTCCCGAATCACGCGACCATCCTTTTCCCGTTGAGCTCGATCGATGATCGGTTGGTCCTTGGCGTAGTTCGTCGAGGCGAGAATTCGAAATTCCAAAGCCCCGGATTCGCTGATGATACGTCGAATTCGAGCGACTTCGGCGTCTTCCGCTTCGGGAATAATCACCTGAATCTGTCGACTGCCGAGCTTACTGATCGCGATTTCCCGAACACCGGCCGGATTGATACGCTTGGCGATTGCCCGCGTCAATTGGTCCATGTCGATACCGCCGGAAGCCGATCCCGGAGCATTCGGATCCGTGGAGACGCGATCCTTGATCGGAACGGCGTCATAAACCAGCACGACGCCGCCTCGCAGGTCGATACCGAGCGTCAGACGATGCCAGCCGAGAATCGACGCGGCAACGCTTCCGAAAAAGACGAAAAGAAGCAGGAAAATTCGAAAACTATGATCCGGCAGTCTCCAGGCTTTCGACAGCGTTTGCCCGGCATAAAACGAACCGATCAGGATGATGAGGAACACCATCCAGGTAAAGGCGGACTTTTCATAGAAAGGAACCGGTTTGGCTTCCGGAAGCGGAGCGGCTTTCGCGGCGGAAACCGTCGTCGATGCCGTCGCATCGGCGGCGAAGGATTCCGTGGCGTTTTCGGCTCCGGGAACGAGCGGGAAGGTCGGTCCTTTCGCTTCGACGTTGTCTTTCTTTTCCGCTTCGGCCGGTTTGACTTCCGCTTCCGGCTTCTTTTCTTCAGCAGCCGGTTTGGCTTCCGCTTCCGACTTTTTTTCCGACTCTGCGACGGGCTTCGGAGCTTCCGCCGGTTTGGTTTTTGCTTCAGGCTTGGTTTCCGGAGCCGCTGCGGGGGCTTCGGTCGCCTTCGCTTCGGCAGCGGGGACCGGCTGCTTTTCAGCGGCTTCCTGCGCGACGTTCTTGGCCAAGCTGAGCCCGAACAAGGCGCTCAAGACAAGAACGGTGAGAAGGAAATTGACAAGCCGGGGCGAAAACGACTGGTTAAAAAAAGAAAATCGACTCCGTTTCATAAAACAAGTCCTGAATGGGTTCGTATCCAAAAGGGGTGATGATGGTGGTTTATTTCGCCCTGTAAGGGCATCGCGTAACAGCCCAGGGCAAAGCCGAAGGCGCCGCCCTGGGTAAAGGAGCCTCCAAAAACCAGCCGCCCTGAAAGGGCAAGGCCCAAACGGCTTACACTGCCCTTTCAGGGCGAAATCATTTATTCGTTTTTATCCCAGGGCGTTGCCCTGGGCTGTTATGCAATGCCCCTTCGGGGCGAAATCGGCAAAATGCCAAGTCTCACGCTTCGGTCTCAAGTTTTTCGTTCAGTCTTTGTCCTTTTCTTTCGGGAGGACGCCGTGAATCGCGGAAAGGACGAATCGAATCTTCGTTCCGTTTCCGTCGTCGACCTTGAGTACGACTTCGTCGTGTTCCCGGTCGATCAGGTGGATCGTTCCAATGAGCCCCCCAACGGTCAGGACCCGATCGTTCTTGTCGAGAGCTTCGAACATCTTTCGCTGCTTCTCTTCCTGCCGTTGCTGGGGCCGCATCAGAAAGAACCAGAAAAAGATGAGAAGGACCGGCAGAAAAAGAATGATCGACTCCCACGGTCCGGCTCCCGGAGCCGCTCCGGCCGGAGCGGCTCCGGTGTCGGCGGCTTGGGCGAAAAGCAGGGGAATATTTTCTGTGGCGAAGAGCATCGGTTGAAAAAGTAAAGGCTTTCGAAGTCTCGGGATCACAGATCCCGGCTCAGACGGAATAATTCGAAATTTCTCCAAATTTGGCATATCTTAGTCCGATTTTCGCCGAAACACAAGTCCTGCCGAGCCGAATAAAGGAACTTTACCGGCTGGAATCGCATTTTTTTGAACAATTCAGTCGATCCGAACGGGACCGTTACCGACGGCTTCGAGAATTTGGATGCCGTTCCGAAGAATCTGGAACGGTCGACCGGACGGAACATCGAAAGCCTCGACGCCGTTTGTCGCGGTGCGGCGAATCGGATACGGCGAGACAAAACGATCCGTTCGATCGCTCAGGACGGCTAGGGAATCGAGCTTTCCTTCCACGGCCAACCGTAGCGAAACGATCGCCGCGGGATTCAATTTGCCGAAGCGACGTTCCTGATTCCGGATCACGAACATTTCGGGGACGCAACCGGCGTCCGGGCCGTCGGGATACTGCATCGCTTCCGAGGCCTGAAGAATTCCGGTCGCCAGGCGTTTCCAGTCGGTCGACTTGTCGTGTCGGGAGAGAATATTGACGGCGTAAGCGTAAAGGATGCCGGTTCTCGGATCGGCATGGGAAAAACTGTACGGTGGTCGTCGTCGCGTCGCTCCGAACTTGGGAACCGTCGCATACAGCATGATCGGGCGATCGGTCCATTGATAGACGAACGGCAGTCCCAAAACCGCGAAACGCTTCGCCGCTTCCAGATATTCCGGCTTGTCGTTCTGTTCGTAAGCCCAGGAAAACAACCAGGTCAAGGTCGCCGCCGTCAACAGGTCCGGCGTGTGCATCGGAGTGTCCCGATAGAATCCGCCCCGGGGAATGTCGCAATACCTCAGATATTCCAAGGATTGTTCGACGAGCGCGAAGAGTTCCTTGTCGCCGGTCAGGCGAACGAACTCCATGATTTCAAGGGTTCGAATCGCCGTCAATCCGAACGAGGTCGACGCCGTTTCGACTTCCGGAAACCGCGATCGATAAAGAAACGAACCGTCAGGACTCCGTGTCGTCAGGAGACCGCGAATCGCTTTTTCGCGACCTTCTTTCCATTCTTCCCCACGACCGGTCAGAAAATAAACAGCGTCGTTCGCAATGTCCGAACCGCCTGAAACGAGGAACAGTGGTTTCGGCGGCGAACCGGTCAAACGGGCCAAGGTCGATAAAATATCCGCGAACGGTTTCAGCGGCATGTCGACGGCAACCGACCAACTCACGCCGTCGGAAGCCTGCAAGGGGCCTCGAAGAGCGTCGAGACAGAATTTCAGTTGATCCGCCGAACTTCGTGGGGCCGGAGGCGGCTCCGGGAGTCCCCGTGAACGGACGAAATCTCGAAGCGCTCGAAGAACCGCCGTTTCGTCGGTTTGAGAAATATGAGAACGATGGGGATTACGGAAGTTATTTAGCCGGTACTCCGGCGCCCCTTGCACGGTTTCCTTCTTCGAAGTTTCAGGCGGGGTTTCAGGCGGAAAGCTCCATTGCAGCGTCGCGTCGATTGTTTCGCCGATCAGCGACATTCGGTGGTCGGACGTCCGATCTTTCAGGTTCGGCGTCGAAAACGTCGGCTGCAGCGTCGGATCGCTCCAGGTCAGCACGCAGGAAATCTTCTCGGTCGCCAGCACGGCCAGCGGCATCGTCAGCCAACTTGGGTTCGGCTGCGAACGGTCTTGGTACGGCTCTTCGATATCGACCGTCGAAGAACTTTCGTCGCCGGGACCGAGAAACTCGACGCCGGGAAGCAGACCGCCCGTCAAGGTTCCGAAAACTCGAACGACGGGACCTTCCAAACGGGGACGCTCCGGATCATCCTGTTCCGGTTTCGGAAGTTTGTCCGTCGACAGAAAACGGATCGACTCTCCGCGAACATCGAGTCGAAGTCGAGCGTCGGGAGCGTCGAATTCGAAAATTTTGTCTTCCTTGGCGTTTTCCTTGGCGTCTTCCCTGACAGATTTTCGCTGAAACGTCGGAATCGTACCGTTTCGGTGGACGAGCGGCGCAAGAATCGCGACGACTTCTTCGCCTCGACGGATTCTCGCCAGTCGGGCGTCGGGAGCGATTTCCAGTGTTCGATCGTCGCCGCCGAGCGGTACTCGAATCCAATCGGTTCGTCCTTCCGGCCGATAGAGAAACACCGGAGAAGCGAAGCTCGGAAAGTTTTCCGACTCGATCCACAGATTAACTGCCGCGAGATTTCCTTCCGGTCGAATTGGAACGAGCAGATCAATGCTTTTTCCTGGATCGAGCGAAAGGGGCGCTTCCCGGGTCGGAATCCGAAACGAAACGGCAATCGGCGACGTGTTCGCGACCGTGTATCGCAGCCGCTCTTCGTTGACGCCGCCTTCGGAATGAAGTACCGGAACGACTTTTTTGATCGTCAGCGGATGGGATCGTGTCCGGAAAACCTCGTACGACCTCAACTCCCAGACGCCGTCTGCCGAGGTAAAACGGAACGCGATGCTCGTCAGGATGTCTGGAACCGACAACTCGAATTCGTAGTCGTTCCATTGGCCGTTCGCCTTGAGCGCGAAGGAAACGCTGTTTTCTTCATCGCGTCGCGGCGAGCCCTTGGTCGTCCAAAGAACTTGGCAGCTCGACGCAAACGTCGTGCGAAGACGAAGAATGATCCGAAACAATCCGCCGACTTCGTCCGTCGAACAGGAAATAATCGGTTGACCGCCGTCCGCCTCGACGCAGAGAATATCGTCTTTGAGAAAAAGACGACTGTTTTGCTCCGCTTTCCAACGTTGCGCGTCTTCGGCGAAGTTTTTTTTAAGGACCTTGCGTTCGAACGCCGTTTCCTGAGCGACGGCCGGCACGACAAAGAACAGGAACAGGAAAATGAAAGAAAAGTGTTTCCGCATGACGTTGATCATATACCAAAAACCGTGCGTGCAAAATACCGGCAAAGAGGATTGCAAAGTCGGTTCTTTGGTAGCGCCCGGTTAATCTCGCCAATGGACGCGATGAACCGGGCTACCTTTCGGACTTTGCAATCCATGAGTTCCGTGCGCAGGGTTGTTGCTTTTTCGTTCTCCGGGATTATAATCCGAGAAAACGTTTTCCGCCTTCCCCTGTGTCTTGAGGTTTGAGTATGTCCGTTGACGCTGCAGCACTTGCCGAACGTTTTATCAAAAAGAAGAAAGAATATGAGATCGACAAACTCTTTCGAGCGTTGGTCAAACTTCAGGGCAGCGACTTGCACTTGAAGGTCGATCGTCCGCCGATTGTTCGTATCAAGGGCGAGCTTCGAAATCTGGAACGCGGACCGATCGACGACGAGGAAATGACTCGCAGCATTCTCGCCATCATGGACGAGCGGAACCGCAAAATTCTGAACGACACGGGCGGAGCGGACTTTTCCCATCAATGCGAGGTCGACGGCGTTCCGTGGAGGTTCCGAGTCAACGTGCTCCAGCAGATGGGACATCTCGGAATGGTCGCCCGGCGTATCAACAACTTCATTCCGGACCTTGAAAAACTGCATCTTCCGCCGTCGCTCTACAAGGAGTGTACCCATTCGCAGGGAATGATTCTCCTTGCCGGCGTGACCGGTTCCGGCAAAAGCACGACGATTGCGTCGATGTTGAATTACGTCAACCGACATTATCGCAAACACATTCTGACGCTGGAAGATCCAATCGAATTCCTCTTCACGGAGGATAAATGTCTGATCAACCAACGGGAAATCGGACAAGACGTCGTTGACTTCGGCATCGGCATGAAACACGCCGTCCGCGAAGACCCGGACGTGATGCTCGTCGGCGAAATGCGTGACCGTGAAACCTTCGAAACGGCGATTCACGCCGCGGAAACCGGACACCTTGTCTTCGGAACGATTCACGCCTCGTCGGCGCCGAGTACGATTGGTCGTATTCTCGACCTTTTTCCCTCGTCGATGCACAAAGCGATTCGCAGTGCCTTGGCGTTCAACATGAAATGTATCGTCGCCCAAAAACTGCTGCCGTCCTGCATGGAAGGCGTGTCCCGGGTTCCAACGGTCGAGATCATGTTGTTCAACGCGACGGTTCGCAAATTGATCCTTGAGGAAAAGGACGAAAAGTTGTCTGACGCGATCCGCATCGGAATCACCGAAGGAATGCAGGACTTTACCATGAGTCTCAAAAGTCTCGTGCAGTTGAAAAAGATCGATCGAGCAACCGCCTTCGAAGTCGCGCCAAACGTCGAATCGCTCAAGATGGCCCTCAAAGGAATCGAAGTCAAAGAACCGGGAATTCTGTAGAATGGAGAATGAAATCGCGGAGATTTTGTTTGAAATAAGGCTTTCATTGGAGAGTAAAATATCGTCATCCCCGCGAAGGCGGGGACCTAGAGAATAAACGTTGTTGTGTCATTGTACACGCCGGCGACGGATGCAAAAGAGCAATTGGAATCTTCCCTCTGGGTCCCCGCCTTCGCGGGGATGACGAAAAGGGGGCAACACTGACAGGCGAGAGCCTAAATAAAAATGCGTATTTCGGCGTTGAAAAATTTCAGATTCTCGATTCTCGCTCTGATTGCCATCTTGTTCTTTGCGATTCAAGGCGTCGCGATCGCTCAGCTTGCGGAGCAGATGGGCGCGATGGGTGCCGCCGCCGAGTTGGACGGTCAGGGGGCCGGTGCGGCGGCGAAAAATGCGCCGAAAAAGGGACCGATCGCCGATTTGAACAAAGCGAACACCGAACGCAACGCGGAGATTCAAGGGGCCGCCGGCGTCGGAGCGGAAAACCAACCGGTTGCCGACGGCCAACCGGCCAATCAGGCGAATCAGGAAAAACCGACCGAACGCGATGTCATGAAGGAAGGGTGGTGGGGCCCCGGCGGATATTTCAGCACGATAAAAATTCTGCTCTTCGTGTTTACGCTCCTGTTTTGGGTCCAGGCTACCGGTTGGATGAACGCCGACATGGAGCGGCAAAAGAATGAAAATCGTGAAAACGTCAACCTTTTGAATTTCGCCCTGTTCGCGTTCCTCGCTCCGCCGTTGTTTTTCGCGCAGTTTTTTTGGGTCGCGTTTCCGGTGTTGTTCCTTGCGTGCTACGTAAACTGCATGATTTACGTCGTTAAACGCAACGCCAAGTTACCGCCGCACGAAAAGGTGCTGACCGGTGAACACATCGTTTTCTGCTATGCGACCTTCATGAACCAGATCGGTATCAAGGTCAAGGTCAAGAAACGAATGGTCTACGAAGTCGGTGCGCCGATCGATTTGGAGGCAACAGGAAAGAACGTTTCGCCCCAGGTTCTGCAAGGTCGGCTGCTGCTTGCCCGCAACGCGCCGGGATACAATGATTTTCGGCAGCATCTTTTCGATGCGATCAGCAGCAACGCGACGCACCTGATGTTCGATTTCACGCCGGAACGGACCGTCGTACGACATCAGGTCGACGGCGTCTGGCTCGATCTGCCGCCGATTCCGCGGGTCATCGAAAAGGGGCGGACCAAGGACATCATGGAGGAAATGCTCGAAGCGGCCAAAATGCTTGTCGGACTCAATCCGGCGGACCGCCGTTCGCGACAAGGAGGAACTTTTCTGGCGATCATTCGAAAAAAGACGAAATTCGACGTCGAATTTCTCTCGCAAGGAACGCAAACCGGCGAAGCCGCGATGATCCAGTTCGTCGCGAAAAAGGTCCCGTTCAAATCGCTTGAACAACTCGGAATGCGACCCGAGATGCAGGCGAAATTTCTTGAGTTGATCAACGCCAAGGAAGGACTCTTCGTCGCCTGCGCTCCGCCGGCCAACGGACTACGCAGCTCCATGGACGTTTTTTCGAGATCCTGCGACCGCTTCACCCGGGACGTCGTCAACGTCGAAGACGTCCAGAATCCGACCGAAGTGATCGAAAACATCACCTTGGCAAAATATGATTCCTTGAAGGGCGAAACGCCGTTGACCGTGTTGCCTGACGTGGTGTTCAAGGAGCCGCACGCCCTGATCGTTCGGGATCTGTCCCGACGGGACGTCCTCGAATTTTGTCTGGACGAGATTCAGAACAACCATCGTCTGTTTTTTACCATGACCCGGGCGAAAGACGGCGTCGAAGCGATCTTCCAGTTTCTCGGAACGAAGATCCCTCCGCAGACGTTTCTCTCAAAACTGAGTGGAGTCGTCTCGCAGCGGTTGATTCGAAAACTTTGTCCCGATTGCAAGGAGCCGTATCAACCGTCGCCGCAGCTTTTGCAGCAGCTCGGATTGCGACCGGAACAGGTCAAGGAGTTCTACCGGGTTCGAACGCCGCTTCCCGATCCCCATGAAGAGAAAAAACGCGGAACCTGCGAAACCTGCAACGGAATCGGATACAAGGGACGAACCGCGTTGTTCGAAATCGTCCAGATGACCGACGATATTCGAGCGTTCGTCCTGTCGAATCCGAATCCCGTCGCGATTCGCCAGATGATCGCCAAGAGCGGCCAAACCGGCTTCTTCTTCGAAGGCGTCTTCCTTCTCATGCAGGGCCAGACGACCGTCGAAGAACTGTCCCGAGTGATGAAATTGTAGGGAACAGTGAACAACGAACAGTGAACAATGAAGACGCAAGCGTTCTTCGAACTGTTCGTCGTTGACCGTTCGCTTTTTACTATTCACTATTCACTGTTCACTGTTCACTGATCCCATGTCCGTCGAATCCGTCATGGCCGTGATGTTTAACATCGGGGTCCCGTTGGCCATTCTTTGTGCTTTATTCGGTTTCCGCTGGCGCGAAGGCTTGTGGGGCAACACGATCTCGGCGTTTTGCGTTGTGTTCTCGGTGTTCATCGCCGTCGCCTGGTGGGAGACCTTGGCCGCCACGTTGTCGAACGCGATGCCGTCTGGCTTGTTCCTTTGGGACCTTATCTCGATCTGGGCGATTCTCCTGCTCTGTTTGGCGATTTTCAGTGAACTGACACGAGCCCTGTCCCGGATCAAGGTTCAATTCGCGATTCCGATCGAGGCGGTGGGTAATGTCGTGTCGCTGGCCGTTCTTTTCGTCCTTGTTTACGGATTTTTTCTGTTCACGATGGATCTCGCTCCGATCGGCGCGACGAATACGGAACAAGCGCCTGCCGATTCCAAGGCAATTCAAGCTTTTCGATTGCTCTCGAAAGGAACCCTTGAAGCGTTCGTCAATCCGCATCCGTTCGACGCTCACGGCGAGTTCCGCCGCGACCATTTGCTGCGACGCCAAGCCTTGATGAGAAACGCCGAGGCGAAAGATGGATCGTTGTTTTACGAAGGGACCATTCCGCCTCGCAAGAAAGATTAACCACGCACACTGCGACCGCAGGTCGCAGCTCGTTATTGGGAAATTTTGTTTTATGACGCCTGAATCACTTTTTTCCACGACGTGGAACGACGCTTCCGAGAACGAAGAAACTTCCTATCGCCGATTGAGCGTGACGGCTCTGATCGCGTTTTTTCTCGGAATTCTTTCCTTCGTGATCTATTTCAGCGTCTGGTTCTTTTTCATCGCCGTCATCGGAATCGTTTTGGCGCTGATCGCGGTCTGGTTGATCCGACGCTCCGATGGTCTGCTCTCCGGTATCGGACTCGCCCATTGCGGACTTGCCCTGTCGATTATCTCGTTGGTCTCCGTCTCGGTACTCTGGCCGTATTACATCCACGAACTTCGTTTGGAAGGCAATCGTTTTTTCCGAATCTGGCTCACCGCTCTTCAAACGAACAACCTGCCGCTTGCCAAGGGAATGGGGACGCCTTATTGGGAGCGGTCGAGCATCGACAACGAAGAAAAATGGTGGAAAGAGCAGTACGCCGACAAATGGAAGCATCGCGGCCTTCACGGCTATACCGACAACAAGTTGGTTCGAACGCTTCTCGCTCTCGGAGAAAAAGCCGACATCACGTACGACAAGACCTTGGCGGCCGTCGTTGGCGACGGAAAGGATACGGTCGTTTCGGTTTATGCCGTGACGTATCCAACGGAATCGGGCGAAAAAGAAACGTTCTTCATCAAGATGACCGGCGTCCGTCAATTTCCGACAAAGGACATCAAAAACGCCGGCTGGTCGCTCGATCCGTTTCCGGAACTCTACGTGCCGGAAGAGTATAAAAAGAAATAAGACTCTCGCAAAAAAATTACCGTCATCCCCGCGAAAGCGGGGACCTAGACGAAAGAGATTATTGATCGTTTGCATCCGTCAATAATGTGTGCAAGAGAGTATCGAAGATTGCTCTCTAGGTCCCCGCCTTCGCGGGGATGACGAAAATTTACTTTTCTACGACAACCGCTTGAGCTGATCGGCGCGGTCGGTTTTCTCCCACGTGAACTCGGGTTCGCTGCGGCCGAAATGTCCGCCGGCGGCCGTCTTCCGATAAATCGGACGGCGTAAGTCCAGCGTCTTGATGATTCCGCTGGGCGTCAACGGGAACACTTCCCGAATGATGTTCGCGAGCTTGATCTCGTCGATCTTGCAGGTTCCCCGGGTGTCGATCATCACGCTGACCGGATCCGCGACGCCGATCGCGTAAGCGAGCTGAACTTCACAGGAATCGGCCAAGCCGGCGGCGACGACGTTCTTCGCAACGTAGCGAGCCATGTAAGCGGCACTACGGTCGACTTTCGTCGGATCCTTGCCGCTGAAGGCTCCACCGCCGTGCGACGCCCAACCGCCGTAGGTATCGACAATGATCTTCCGGCCCGTCAAACCGCAGTCGCCGTGCGGTCCGCCGACGACGAACTTGCCGGTCGGATTGACGTGATACGTGATGTTGCTGCAATCGAGATCTTTCGGCAAGCACGGAACGATGATGTTCGGAACCACGTAATCGGCGATTCCCTTCTGATCGATGGACGGATCGTGTTGCGTTGAAACGACGACCGTGTCGACCCGAACCGGTTTGTGTCCGTCGAACTCGACCGTTACCTGACTCTTGCTGTCCGGTCGAAGCCACGGAACTTCGCCTTTCTTCCGGGCTTCGGTCAATTTGTTGGTGATCCGATGGGAGAGCGCGATCGGCAACGGCATCAATTCCGGCGTGTGATTGCAGGCGAATCCGAACATGAGTCCTTGGTCGCCGGCGCCGATTTCGCCTTTATGCGTTTCCGCGTTGTCGTTGACGCCTTGCGCGATATCCGGACTCTGTCGGTCGAGGGCGACCATCACGGCGCAGGTATCGGCGCAGATTCCCCAGTGATCGTCGGTGTAGCCGACGTCACGAATCGCTTGTCGAACAATATTTTGGTAGTCGATTCGAGCGTTCGTCGTGATTTCACCGGCAATAATCGCGATGCCCGTCGTAACCATGGTTTCGCAGGCGACGCGGCTCATGGGATCTTGCTCGAAAAGGGCGTCGAGCACGCCGTCGGAAATTTGGTCGGCCAACTTGTCGGGATGCCCCATGCTGACCGCTTCGCTGGTAAAAAGTCGTTTGGCCACGGAAAAACTCCTGTTATCGTGATTGAGTCGAAAAAACCGAAAATTCGGGTCAAAAAGCGAATTGTAACCGCAATGAGCCGAAGACGCAAGATCAGGTCTCCCCATATCCTGTCAACGCACAGGGATTACACTTTATACTTGTACTGTGCAAGTTGCAAAGCATCGAACATTGAACAAGGCTGGAGACTGTAGGCCGGAGACTGGAGTTCCCGATTTCCAACCGTTCCCTCCGGTCTCCAGCCTCCAGTCTTGCGGCAGAATCAAGGTTGCGTTCTCAAACAACGCCGAGAACTTGCACAGTACAAATACATTCAACTCCTTTAAACTTCTTCGGAACGGTATCAGAGAAATTTTTCATGAAAAAGAAATATGGTGTAATCGTTGTCGGAGCAGGACACGCCGGTTGTGAAGCGGCGCTCGCCGCCGCCCGACTCGGCGTCCGGACCACTCTGCTGACAGGAAATCTCGATACGGTCGCCCAGATGAGCTGCAATCCGGCGATCGGCGGCATCGGCAAGGGACATTTCGTCCGCGAAATCGACGCCCTCGGCGGCGCCATGGCTCGGGCGATCGACAAAACCGGTATCCAATTTCGAATGCTGAACCGTCGCAAAGGTCCCGCAATGCAGGGGCCTCGCGCCCAAGCCGACAAACGGGCCTATCAGACCGAAGTCAAACGGATCGTCGAAAACCAGCCGAATCTCGAACTTCGTCAGGAAAACGTCGTCGGATTGCTTCACGAATCACGAATCACGGATCACGAATCGCGGATTCTCGGTGTTTTGCTCGACGACGGCACGGAAATTCACGCGGCGGCGGTCGTTCTCTGTTGCGGTACGTTTTTGCAGGGAATGCTCCATTGCGGCGAACGGCAACGGCCCGGCGGCCGTTTCGGCGAAGCGCCGGCGCTCGGAATCAGCGAATCACTGCGAAAGCTCGGCATCGAGATTCGACGGTTCAAGACCGGTACGCCGCCGCGAGTCAACGGCAAGAGCATCGATTACACCAATCTGGTCGAACACCCCGGCGACGAGGAACCGGTTCCGTTCTCGTTCCTCGCGCAAGATCCGGGGGCGTCAGCCCCCGGATGCTTGATCTTTTCGAACACTTCGAACCATCCGGGGGCTTACACCCCCGGCTCTTGCGCGAGACAGGTCTCCTGCTGGATGGCGTGGACGAATCCGGAATTGCACCGACTGATCCGCGAGAACCTGCAATCGGCGCCGATGTACAGCGGGCAGATTCAGTCAACCGGTCCACGATACTGCCCGTCGATCGAAACGAAGATCGATCGTTTCGGCGACAAGGAACGGCATCAAATTTTTCTCGAACCGGAAGGCCGCGACACGAACGAGGTGTACGTCAACGGCTTTTCAACGAGCTTCGGCCGCGAAATGCAGGAAAAAATGATCCGAATGATCGACGGCCTCGAAAACGTCGAGATCATGCGGCACGCTTACGCGATCGAATACGATTTCGCTCCGCCGGACCAACTTACGTTGACGCTCGAAACGAAAGCGGTTCGCGGTCTGTACTTGGCGGGCCAGCTCAATGGAACGACGGGATACGAGGAAGCCGCGGCGCTCGGCCTGATGGCGGGAACCAACGCGGCGCTCGCCGTGCTGGAAAAGGAACCGTTCATCCTGCGACGAGACGAGGCGTATATCGGCGTGATGATCGACGATTTGGTGACGCGCGGCGTCGACGAGCCGTACCGAATGTTTACGAGTCGGGCCGAATATCGATTACTGCTGCGTCACGACAACGCCGACCGTCGCCTGACGCCGATCGGCGAAAAAATCGGTCTGGTCGAACCGGAACGAATCGAACGTCTGGAAAAGAAAAACGCCGACATCAATCGGGCCAACCGGCTTCTCCATTCAACGCACGACGCCCACGGCTCGATCATGAAATTCCTGACGCGACCGGAAACAATCTGGAACGACGTCGTTCAAAAAATTCCGGAGCTTGCGGACATCGCTCCGGACGCCGCCGAACAGGTTTGTATCGACGCGAAGTACGGCGGATACATTCAGCGACAGGAACTCGAAATCGGTCGAAGCCGCAAATTGGCGGAACGACGAATTCCCGAAAACGTCGATTTCGGAACGATGATCCATCTTCGGGCCGAGGCCCGGGAAAAGTTTTCCAAAATCCGACCGAGAGATCTCGATCAGGCGAGTCGGATCAGCGGCATCACGCCGTCGGACATCGCAGTGTTAACGGTCTATCTGGAAACGCTCGTCAAATAATCTGTTCGGTCGGTGTTCCGCTTGCGTTTTAGCCGCGAAACGCGATTATTTCTTGAAGATGAAATACACCGCTCCGATCAGAAGCGTGAAACCGATCAAATGGTTCACGCGGAACGTTTCGCTCTTAAACAACAGCGTCGTGAAGACCGTAAAAACAACCAGGGTGATCGTTTCCTGAAGAACCTTGAGCTGCCAAAGGTTGAACGGCCCGCCGTTCTCGCTGTATCCGATCCGATTGGCCGGAACTTGGAAACAGTATTCGAACAGCGCGATTCCCCAACTGATCAGAACGACCGCCGGCAGAGCAAGCGAGGCGAACCAATCCAAACTCTTGAATTTCAGGTGTCCGTACCACGCAAAGGTCATAAAAATGTTCGAAAGAGTCAGTAAACCGATCGTCAGCAGAGTTTTCATGATGCAAGACTTCAAAACGTAAACACCATTCTTCAACGGAAACGCTCGCAAAAAAGGGGCCGCCGGGCGTATCGATTTCAACCTCAACGGAATGCAACGACGCCGAACCTGCGCGACTCCGTTGGGATGTTGGGATGGGAAATTCGCTGCCCGAAATCGAAAAAAGAACTTTCGCGCGTCGGAGGCCGACGCGGCTAACGGCGTCGTTCATTCTGAGAGCCGAATGCGATTGTTCCATGGGGAACCGAGCGTTCGTTGAATACCTTCCGACGTGATCTTCGTTTTCCACGCGGAAACTTTTTCCAGACTCCTTATTTCCCCCAAGCCCTCCAAGCAAGCATCAGACAAGGCCGTTTCCTCAAGATTCAACGTTTGAAGGTTTTTGAGCGAGGAGAGCGGAGCTAATGCCGCATCGGAAATATACGTTTTCGACAAGTCGAGTGTTCGAAGAGCCGAAAGAGCTTCCAAAAACCTGATTCCCCGGTCGCCGATTCTCGTTGACGAAAGATTGAGAGTTTCCAATCCTTTCAGCGTAATCAGAAACACGAGGTCGGGGCTGTCCAACGGCGATCGGGCAAGGTTCAACGAACGCAACTTTTTCAGCGACGACAATGATTCGACGCCGTCCAGAGGGGCACGGATTCCGTCGAGATTCAATTCCGTGAGTTCGGAAAGATTTCTCAACGCCAGCAAAGACTCGAATGTCAGAGCGTTACCGGCCAGATTAAGCGATTCCAAGGACTTCAACACGGAAAGTTTCGCCGTCGCCGAATTTTTGAGATCCGTGCGGGCGAGATTCAGGCGTTTCAATCCTTTCAGGCTGCAAATCAGGTTGAGATCGGTTTCCGTCAGTTTTCGGTAGCCGGAAACGTCCAGCTCTTCAACGACGTCGATCTTCGCCGGAATCTTGCTCTTGGAGCCGAGCGAGATGCGTTCGCCGCCGATCACGACCCGGACTTGGCCTTTCGCCGTCTGCAGCGCCCAGCGAAGCGTTCGCGCAAGCCGTTCTTCATCCGTTCCGGGAAACGCAAACGGAGCCTCCGATTCCTGCGTATTGGTTGAAGTCGCGGAATCCTCCGGCTCAACGATCTCAACGGACGGTTCTTTTTCCGATGATTTTTGGGGAGGCGATGTCGGCGAAGGCGGCGTGAGAACGGTCGGACGCCGTTTCTTGAAACGTTCAACTTCCCGCTGACGTTGTTCGGCTTGCGACTGCTCCGCTCGCAGAAGATCGTAGGGTTCCCGCGACTGTTTTTCCGTCATCACGAGCCCGTCGACCCAAAGCGTTGTCCGATCCGAACGGGGAAAGAATCGAAGTTCGACCCAATCGATTCGGGAGAAAAACGTTTTCTCCGTGTTCTCCGGCGCTTTCGAATCGTTCGAGTTCGTGCTGGATCGATTCAACAACGAGTCGATTCGATCGTCGGAACGTTCGAACTTCGTCATGTCGACACTGTCCGTGCGCTTCCAAAAAAAGTTGCCGGTCAGAGGAAATTCGATCGACACGAACCGCCCGCGACCGTCAAAATAGAGGGCTTCGCAGTATCTCGGCGAAATAGTTTGGAATTCGACGTATCCGGCGGAGTTGCCGAATCGAACACGCATTTCGCGAATTTTGCCGGAGTCGAGCGTCGTGCCGATCGCGATTTGATCCGATATTTCCGGAAACCGCAGGGAAAAGGCGAAAAACTTCGCTCCTGAAAGGTCGCAACGAGCGTTCCGGTGTTCCGGGACAAGAATCGTGATCGGCTTTGTCGTCAACGACGTGATCCGGAGCGACTTTTCGCCGACAAGCTTCCGGGAGCTGTCGAAAACCGCGAAAAAACGTTCCGAGTCAGCTTCGGGAAACGCAAACTGTCGGAAATAGTTCTCGGTCCAATCGTTTTTCAACGAAATGCTTTCGTCAAGCGGAATTCGATTCTTTTCCCTGTCGAACGCCTCCAAGGACGCCCGCTCGCGGACATCGGGATGCTTTTCGATTTCGTTTCGGAGCTTTTGTTCTTGTTCTGCATAAAATTCCGATTCGCGATTCAAGAGCTTGACTTCGTTCAACGCGACGTCGACCCCGGTTTCTGCGGTCGCGGCCGTTGTCAACGATTCTCCGGCTTGTCTACGAAGCTCGGCTAAACGGGTCTCGGCCGCCCCCAAGGAATCCTGGATTTCCTTTTTCTTTTGCTCGATCGAAGCGGCTTGGGGCGCATCGTCTTTGTGGACGGCGTACAGGGAGTCGACTTCTTTCGCGTCGAGTCGTCGGTCGTCGATTTCGCCGACGGTTAGAACGATCGCGTCGATTGCCTTGTCGGCCTGACTCCACGCTTCGGAACTCTGAAGTCGTAACGATCCGGCTTCCGAATCCTTGTCGTTCGCCAAAATTTTTGCCTGGACGCCCCGTTGTCGGAGTTCTTCCGCTTGGTCCGGACGTGGATCGGGACCCTTCCAATCGACGAACAACGTCAGATAAACGCTGACGCCGACGACAAGAAAAAGCATTGACAGGATGCTGCCCCAATAAACGAGCCCTCTCTTCGGTTTTATCTCTTCAGAGTCCAACGAGCCGGGACCTGTGGTCCCGACAGGCAACGGCGGCGGCGTGGGCGGCGTTTCGGCCGTTTTTTTCTTTTCTTCGAAGACGAACGCCAAGATCGCGGAATCGGCGTCCGCCGCAAAGGAAGACGACGGTCCTTCGGAGCCGGGAACTGTGTTCCCGGTTTTCCCAAACGAGCCGGGAACTGTGTTCCCGGTCCCGACAGGCAACGGCGGCGGAATCGGCAAAGCGTGAGATTCGCCAAACGACGACGGAGGAACCGGAAGAGGCGGCGGAATCGGCGGTGAAGAAGGCGGCGGCGACAAAGTCAGTGGTTCGTCGGCAAGTCGAAGTTCTTCTTCCGGTTCGGGAACGACATTTTCCGCTTTACAGGCGGAACAGACGAGTTTCCGCCCGGCGAATTTGTCGCTGAACGTATAATGTTTCCCGCAGGAAGGACAGTTGAACGAAATCATAGGACTGTTCGAAGAGCCGATTCGAAGTATAATGCCCGAGTCGGGCAGGCGGTTGCTTCGCCTCATCAACGCCGCCTTCCATTGGTCGGCTCCCGCTCACAAAGCATTGAGCCGGATTCAAAAAGTATTTTAGCAAACCATCGCGTCAAAAGACAGGTCCCATATTTAGCCGGTACTCCGGCGTCCCCGTTCGAATCATGAGAAAATACGTCCGTTCCGAGATCGTTGACATGAAGGGATACGTTTCCGGCGAGCAGCCGCAGGGAAACGAGGCGGTCAAGTTGAATACCAACGAGAACCCGTATCGGGCGTCGGAGAACGTTTACGACGCGATTCGGCAAGCAGCGGAGGTCGGATTGTCGCGTTATCCGAATCCGCTCGGCGAGGCGGTTCGACAAACGGCGGCGAAACTCTACGGCGTTGATCCGGCGTCCGTGATGTGCGGCAACGGCAGCGACGATCTGCTGACGATTTTGACGCGAACCTTCGTCGGCAGCGGGGAACTGCTCCGCATGCCGTATCCGAGTTATATTTTGTACGAATCCTTGGCGGAGATTCAGGGAGCGTTCTGCGAGAAGATTCATTTCAACCCCGACTGGACGCTGCCGAAAAAGTTCGAGGAGAATCCCATTGAAGAACTCGGCGACATTTCGCAGGGCAAGGCGAACAATTTGCGGCTCGTGGTCCTCCCGAATCCGAACTCGCCGTCGGGAACCGTGATTCCGAAAACGAAAATACTGGAGATTGCGCAACAACTTCCCTGTCCCTTGGTCGTCGACGAAGCCTATGCCGACTTCGCGGAGGAAAATTGTCTCGATTTGGTCGAAGAGTGCGAGAGAATCATCGTCTGCCGGACGTTGAGTAAGTCGTATGCCCTGGCGGGGCTCCGTTTCGGTTTCCTCGTCGCTTCGCCGAAGTTGGTCGAGCAGATGTTGAAGGTCAAGGACTCCTATAATTGCGACACGCTGTCGATCGCGGCGGCGGCGGCGGCGCTCGCCGATCAGGATTGGTTGCGGGAAAACCGGCGAAAAATCCTGGCGACCCGGGCTCGGTTACAAAAACGGATGCGCAAGCTCGGTTTCGACGTCCCGACATCTCACGCGAATTTTACGTGGAACACTCGGAGCGACCGACCCGTTCAACCGATCTACGCCTTTTTAAAGGAACGCGGATTTCTCGTCCGTTATATGAATTATCCCGGTTGGAGCGACGGTCTGCGAATCAGCGTCGGAACCGACGAACAGACCGACCGCTGCGTCGACCTGATTGAAGAATTCCTCGAAAAGACTTGAATCAACGAGTCGGAACCAGCCCTTCCGACATCACGCCTCGTTTACGGGCTTTCCAGTAAGCCCCTTGGAGATAAAATATCCCGCTGGTCGAAACACGCGCGGGATTGATCCGTTCGATCGCTTTCGACAGCAGTTCGACCTGTTCCGGCGGGAAGGTCGTTTTTTCGTCCATTAATTGGACTTGAGCCGCTTCGCCGCATTCCCGGACGACGTACCAGACTTTCCGGTACTCGCCTTTCGTACTGATTCCCTCGCCGGTCCGCCAGTCGGTGCCGAGCCTCGCCAGGTCGAGCGACGTCGCCGTTTTCGCGGCTTTTTCGGCCCGGACAGCGCAACGTTTCGAGAGCATCGCCATGATTCGGTCGATCTTTTCGATCGTTTCCGGACGTTTTTCGAGAGCCCGCAGGAGTTCCATCGAATCCTGCATCTGGAGCAGCGCGTAAGTCGGACAACGATCTTCGATCGAAAAGGATTGTTCGATCGCCGGATCGAGATATTTTTTGTACGCTTCCTCGTAAACCGGATTTTTCGTGACGTCCCAAGCGGCGGCATAAATCATCGGCAGTCGGGCCGCTTCGTGTCCCATGACGTTCCACATCCTGCTGATTCCGCGCTCGTCCCGACTTCCGTCGGCGCGGAGCGAGTCGTAATCGTTTTCCGGGACGACGTTGCGCGTCATCCGATCGGCGATCGCGGACAGGATTTTTTCAATATTTTTTTTTGTAACGTCGGCGCAAAGCGGGCTGTGGTAATATCGCCAAAGGCCGTGGACGGCGTGCGTGTACTGGTCGCGCGACGAGTTGACGTAGATACTTTTCCCGTCGGCGGGGGACACGCCTCGCGCCAGAAACCCCGGGACGCCGTGAACGGTCGCGCAGCGTTTGATCCCTAAAAAAACGGCGTGGGCGGCTGCACGGAGTTTTTCTTCTCTTGTTACGGAATAACGGTCGACGATCAGGTCGAGCATCACGCCGGCGGAAATCATGCAGTCTTCCATGCCGGTTCCGTAACCGTACGGATTCGGATGTTGTTGCCGGATTTCCTCGACGGTCGGCAAATGCTCCAAACCTTTGCCGGGTTCGTAGGAGATCAAGTAATCGTAGAACAGGTTCGTTTTGTCGTCGTAAAACCGAGTCCAGGAAACGTCCCAAAGACGGTCGAGCTGTTCGGACAACGTCGTCGCCGAAACGGTTCGGACAACCAAAAAAATAATCGAAATCGCAATTAAAGAAACGAATTGGTTTTTCATCATGCTCAGGGCGCCGGAGTACCGGCTAAATGAGGGAGGACGACATAACTCAGCGGCGCAACGTTCCGGCCTTCGTATTCGTACGGATTCGCCCCGTAGTTGGTGATAATCGCCGTTCCGTCGGAGAAGGTTGTCTTGAAGACGTTTTCCGTCACGGCGTCATGGGATTCCATGAATTCGTATTGGAGCTTTTTCAGCTTCTCGAATTCGTCGAACCCTTCCTTGACCTTCGACACGGAGCGGACGAGTTCCTCGTCGGTTGTGCAAATCAAGTCATCGTCGCCCATCCAGTTCGTGCCGGCTTCACGGAATTTCGAACAGAAATAGAACATCGGTCGCCCGCCGAACTCGACCAGCTTCAGCCGCGTCGCCGGATCCTTGATCGTGTAGTTCGTCGTCGCCGTGTACGGATTGTTCAGCACGATGCCGTTGTAGACGAGCTGCCAGAACGGAACGTGCCGGTCGATCAACGGATTCAACGTCGAACCGGGATTATAGAACGAAATATACAAACCGTAATCGAGATGTTGCACGCAATAATCGAAGCCGCCTTCCGAAGCGAAACCTCCGAAAGTTTTTTGGGTTTCGGCCTGGATTTTCCGCGTCCATTCGGCGAACTCTTCCTTCGTCAGCGGATGCTCCGGAGCGTAACAGGTTCGCGGATTGACCGTCGAATACACGTCGATGTAATGCAGTCCGTGAAAGCCGAGTTCTTTGAGTTTCGGAAAATCGTTTTGGGGAAAGCGCTCGAACATACATTTCGGACAGGTTTCATACATATTGCCGCCGCCCCAGGTCGTGTACTGGTTGAACTTGCCGTCTTTCTTTTGCAACAGATATCCTTCGTCCCAGAGTCCGCCGATCCGCGAGGCTCCGTAGGCGTCGGAATAATTTGTGTGACAGACGATTTGGAATCCCTCGGCCTGCGCCTTCGTGATCGCTTCCCGGAGCTTCGCTTCGCCGCCGAGCCGTTCGTCGACGGGAAAAATCTGCGGATACCGGCCGTCGTGTCCGCCGATGTTCCAGCCGACGAGACAGAATTCCGCCTTGTCGACTCCCTGCTTTTTGAATTCGTCGACGATTTGTTTGAAGCGGTCGAAGGTAATCGCGACCTTCATCGGCGGCTCGTTTTCCGCCGTCTGTTCGGGAACCGGCGACGGAACCGGCTTCCAACCCATCCGGACGCGAACTTCCATCGTTTGCGCGGCGTAATCCAAAGCCGGATTGTTCTTGACGCGTTCCTTGAGCGGCGCAACGATTTTTCTGTCGAGTTGGTAATTCCGGTAAACCTTCGCCATGTCGGCGTAAGTTGCCTTGTCTTTGTCGAGCCGATGAAATTCGATTCCGATGTCGTCGTACGGAGCGTCGCCGTTGAGCATGTATCGCGGAAAGACCGTGTAAACGCCGTCCTTGACTTCGGCGAAATGTTGGGCTTCATAGCGCATGCCGGTCATGAGGACGGTCATCGCGCCGCGCGGCGTCTTGACGCCGAAGATCGGCATCACAACGTTTCCGTTGCGATAAGAGCCGTTCGGCCGTTCCTTGAAGGTTCCGTACATTCCCGTGCAGAAAACGTAAAAACCGTCTTCGCCCGCCTTGGCCGTTGCCAACGGATGATGGACCTCCAGGAATTGCGTCCCGGCGGGAATCGACTCTTTCGGAATGTTCAGGACTTCGACGCCGTCTTGCCGGACGAACGTCAAGAGTTTCGTTTCCGCCGTTCCTTTGACTGTCTTGAAAAGAACCCGAACCTCGGAGTCGTCGGCCGGCAGCGTGAACGAGCAAAAAAGAATCGCGAAAAACGAGAGAAAAATCTGCGTGCGTTTCATGGGTTCCGTGAGATTCGGAGCCCGACGCGTCAGCGAGGGATTGCGTTCGAAAAACATGTCCGAGACGCGCTTCGCGGCTAAAACGCAAGCGGATCGCTATACGGAATGCAAATTTCGAACGCAATTCCTCGTTGACGCTTCGGGCTCTGTTGTTTTGAATTCAGACTTTTTCCGGTTCGGGGACGACGAAGTCGTCTCGATAACTTCGTGCAAGGAGTTTGTTCGCGGCGTCGCTGCCGACGAAACGCTCGGTGTTCGGGTCGATGTTCAGCGTCTTGCCGAAGGAAAGCAACGTTTTGTTCGCGTCGACGCCGTTCTTCGCGAGGTGGTCGACGGTTTCCTTGAACGTCGCGAGGTGGTCGGCGTTGCCTTCGAGATGTTTTTCGATTTCCGTAGCGGGCAATTTGTTCGACTCGCCGACGAAATACGCGATGTTGCCGAGATGACACAACGCCGCGGACAAGGCTCCGCAACGGGCGTCCGCCTTGACGAGCTTCGGATCGTTCGCCTCCACGGCGTCGACGAATTCCTTGAAGTTGTTGCCGCCGCCCTCGAATCGTTGGATTTCCTTGCCGGCAAGATCAAACGCGATGCAGGTCTTGTCGGCGGCCGTCAAAAAGCCGTCGGAACCGTAAACGATCGTTCCGAAGTCGATGCCGTTGAGCTTCGGCGTTTCGAGGCCGCGACATTCCATGACGATCGATTTGTCGCCGAAGTCGAAGACCGAAACATGCGTGTTCGGCGTGTCGCCGGCGTCGACGTAATTCGGATCCTTCCGTTCGATATCGTATCCAACCCGGCCGCCGTACGCGAAAACCCGGCTCGGAAAACGTTCCAAACCGAGAAACCAACGAGCCATGTCGCAAAAATGGGGCCCGTTGTTGCCGATCTCGCCGTTGCCGTAATTTCGCTGCCAATGCCAGTCGTAATGAAACGTCGGTCGCGTCGGCGGATCGTTCGGCCTCGGACCGCACCACAAATTGTAGTCGATTCCCTCCGGCACGGGATATTGTCCCAAAGGACCGATCGACTTTCGGCGTTTATAGCAGATTCCGCGAGCCAAACGAACGTCGCCGATTCCGCCGTCCCTGACGAACTTGACGGCGGCGATTTGCGATTCATGGGAACGACGTTGCGTACCAACCTGGCAGATTTTGCCGTATTTCTTCGCGGCGGCCGTGATCGCTTGACCTTCGTGAACGCTGCTGGAAATCGGCTTTTCGAGAAAAACGTGCTTTCCGGCTTGTAAGGACCAGATTCCGCAGAGCGTGTGCCAATGATTAACCGACGCGCAGGTTACGGCGTCGAGATTTGAATCGGAAAGCGCTTCCCGCATGTCGCGGATCACCTTGGGGGCCGTTCCCTGCTTTTCCTTGATCTGTTCAGCGAGCTGCGTCGCCCGCTTTTCATCGGGATCGCAGATATAGAGAAGTACTGTTCGCGGATCGGCGAGCATCGCCTTGACGTGGTCGCCGCCGCGACCGCCGGCGCCCATCACCATGACGCCGAGTTTGGCGTTCGGCGATTTTCCTTGGCCGAACGCTGCTTGAGCAACGAACGGAGTCGCTGCCGCCGCCAACAGGGATTGCGCCAGAAACCGTCGACGGGAAACGGAAAAAGAAGAATGCTGCATCGTCGTGTCCTCGAAAAATGATTCTATTCCAAGTAATATTTAGCCGGTACTCCGAATTCCGTCGGTACTCCGGATTTAGTCGCTACTCCGACGCCACTGTCGGAGACTTTGCCCCAATATAGATGAAAGTCGTCGGAAAGTACACCGTTTTCGATAAGTTTCCGCGTCCTGACGGGCGCGGCTCCGATACGGGAACAGTTCCGAATCTCCTGAACCACGAAAACTCCCCCTTTATTGATATTGTGTGGGGAAGTATAATGATAATCCGTCGAATTCCGAATTTTTCGTCTCAAACAGCGTTATTTCGTGAGCCATGGAACAGGTACGACTTGCCGACTACGTTTTTCGTCGATTGAGAGAATATGGCGTCGAACACGTCTTCATGATTTCCGGCGGCGGCGCGATGTTTTTGAACGACGCGATCGGCAAGACGCCGGGCTTGAAATACGTTTGCAACCATCACGAACAGGCCTGCGCCCTTGCCGCCGAGGGATATGCCCGGGCAAGCGGCAAGCTCGGCGTCCTCTGTGTAACAACGGGTCCCGGCGGAACGAACGCGCTCACGGGAACGATCAGTTGCTGGCTCGACTCCGTGCCGACGCTCACGATTTCCGGCCAAGTCAAGTTCGAAGCGTCGCTCGCTTCCTGTCCGGATATCGGCTTGCGGCAGCTCGGCGACCAGGAAATCAATATCATCGACATGGCGAGGCCCGTGACGAAGTACGCCGTTTCGGTACTCGATCCGAAGACGATCCGGTACCATCTCGAAAGGGCGGTTTATCTTGCGACCCACGGACGGCCCGGACCGGTTTGGCTCGACATTCCGCAAAACGTGCAATCGACCCTGATCGATCCTGACGAACTCCAGCCCTACGACGAAGCGGAGGACCGAATCGACGTCAATTTGGAGGAACTGGAGAAAAAGGTCGATCTCGTCGTCGAAAAGCTGAAAGCGTCGAAGCGACCGTTGATGATCGCCGGTTGGGGAATCCGCTTGGCTGGAGAAAACGCGGTCGAATCGCTGAAACGGATCCTCGACCAAACGGGAATTCCGGTCTCGACAACGCTGAACGCCTGCGATTTGGTGCCGACGGACCATCCGAACTACATCGGCCGCGTCGGAATGATCGGCGAACGCTCCGGAAATTTTGCTCTTCAGGAAGCGGACGTCCTTTTGACGGTCGGAACCCGCAACAACTTCCGGCAGACGGGATTCAATCGCTCGGAGTTCGGTAAGAACGCCTTCAAAATCTTCGTCGACATCGATCCGGCGGAGCTGAAAAAGCCCGGTGTGGTTCCCGATCTGGCGATTTGCTGCGACGCCGCGATTTTTCTTGACATTCTGGAGCGTCGATTGTATTCTGATAAACGAGCCGAACAACGAGCCGGGACCTGTGGTCCCGACGGATGGAGGAGTCCCGACGGCTGGAGCAACTGGAGAACATGGTGTGTCGAGCGTCGCCGCCGCTACCCCGTCGTGCTCCCCGAATACGAAAAGACTTCCAACGGCATTCATCCGTACTATTTCATCAAGCGGCTGACGGAAACGATGCCTGCGGACGGCGTGGTGGTCAAGGGCAACGCGACGGCCGGTCAGGTGACGTTCCAAGCGGAGACGGTGCGGCAAAACCGTTCGTTCTCCAATTCCGGCTGCGGCGAAATGGGATTCGACCTTCCGGCGTCGCTGGGAGCGGCTTTGGGAACCGGAAAAACGGTGGTCTGCCTTGCGGGAGACGGCAGCTTGTTGATGAATTTGCAGGAGCTCGCGACGCTGAAACATTACGATTTGCCGGTCAAGGTGTTCGTGCTGTGCAATAACGGATATTTTTCGATCCGGCAGACGCAGGACGCGTTTTTCGAGAAGCCGTACGTTGCGTGTACGCCGGACAGCGGTCTCGGAATGCCCGACTTTGAAAAGCTGTCGAAGGCGTTCGAGTTGTCGACGTTCGTATTGAACCGACACGCCGAAATCGATGACGTGCTGGCCCAAATATTTGCAACGGACGGTCCGACCGTTTGCGTCGTGAACCTGACGCCGGACTATATTTACGCACCGAAAACCTCGTCGCAAAAGCTGCCGGACGGCCGCATGGTCTCGAAACCGCTCGACGACCTGTTCCCGTTTTTGAGTCCCGAAGAATTGGAAAGCAATCGATACGTGGAAAAATAATAAATCTCCGTCATCCCCAGTTTTCGTCATCCCCGCGCAGGCGGGGACCTAGACGAAAAGCATTATGAATCGTTTGCATCCGTCAATAACGTGTGCAAAAATATATTGAAGGTTGTCCTCTAGGTCCCCGCCTGCGCGGGGATGACGAGGAATTTAAATTTGCAGAGCATCGTGCCGCCGAAAATCACCGCCGACGTTGTATTTCGTGCCGCTTCGGTCGTGTTCGACTTGGACGGTACGTTGGTCGATTCGGCGTACGACGTCGCGACGGCGTACTGCGTCGCGCTGCCGAAGTTCGGATTTGAGCCGCCGAAACCGGAAACGGTGCGCATCGGACCGCCGGCCGACGAAACGGTGCGCGGCTTGATCGGTTGGGACGCCGATCCCGTGTTGGTCGACGACATCGTGAACGAGTTCCGCCGGCATTACGACGTGTCGGACTATCCGGTGACGACATTGTATCCGGGCGCCTTGGAATTACTGAAACGCTTGAAAAGCGAAGGAATCCGCCTGTCGATCGCGACCTATAAACGGGCCGTTTCGACACGGCGGTTGTTGGAAATCAAGGGCGTTGCCGACCTCTTCGACGTGGTGCTGTCCGTCGAACACGACGGCGGACGCTTGACGAAGCACCAGATGCTTGAGTACATCATGGAGGCGACGCGAACGAAACCGGACGAGACGCTTTTTTTCGGCGACTCGGTCGGCGACATGCAAGCGGGCCGCGACCACGGCGTCGCGACGGTTGCCGTCCTGTACGGTTACGAACCTCCCGAAGACCTTTTGGCGATGAATCCGAATTACGTTTGCGAAAACTTGAACGAAATCCGTTAGCCGCGTTGCCTGCGACGCGATGAAACGTGAGAAACGGCCCCCCTTTATGAAAAATCCTTTCGACGACCTGATCATTCTGGAATTCGCGAACAATCACATGGGCGACGTGGAACACGGTCTGGCGATGATCCGTGCGTTCGCCGCCGTGTGCAAGGAGTTTCCGTTTCGTTTTGCGGTGAAGTTTCAATACCGGTATTTGCCGACGTTCATCCACGAGACGCACCGAGGCGACTACGGTATCAAGTTTCTGAAACGGATCCAGGAAACGGCGCTCTCGCCGGAGCAGTTCGGTACGTTACGTCAGGCGGTGAAGGACCACGGTTTCCTGACGGCGTGCACGCCGTTCGACGAGACGTCGGCGGAGCGGGTCGCGGCGGAAAAATACGATATCATGAAGATCGCGAGTTGTTCGATCGGCGACTGGCCGCTGTTGGAAACGATCGCGAGGTTCGACATGCCGATCATCTTTTCGACGGCGGGATCGGACCGAAAGGCGGTGGAGGAGACGTATCGGTTTTTCGAATCGAAAAAGAAAACTTTTGCGATGTTGCATTGTGTGGGGGCGTATCCGACGGATCCGTTGAAGTCGGCGATGAACCAGATCGATTTGTTTCGGAAGATGTTTCCGGACGCGGTGTTAGGATATTCGGGACACGAAGAGCCGGACGACGTGACGGTCGCGACGGTTGCCGTTGCGAAGGGGGCGAGGATTTTCGAACGACATGTCGCGTTGCCGACGGAGAAATACAAACCGAACGATTATTCGTCGACGCCGGAACAGGTCAAGCGTTGGCTTTCGGCGATTCTTCGGGCGAAGCAAATCTGCGGCGGCAAGGAGTTCCGCGAGATCGACGAAAAGGAGCGTAACGATTTGTTTTTGATTCGCCGGGCGTGTTACGCCAAACGGGACATGAAGAAGGGCGAAACACTGACACGTAACGATATTTGGTTCGCGTCTCCGAACGCCGAAGGATATTTAATGGTCGCCGACCTGCCGCAGACCGGTACGGTGATCGTGAAGGAAGACCTCGTCGCCGGAAAACCCGTGTTGCGAAATTCAGTCGAATTGCAGTAAGGTTTCGCCCGAATGTTTCGTACCCGTTTGACAATTCGCTTGCGTTTTAGCCGCGAAGCGCGTGTTCAATAAACTTTACAAAGAGCCCCGAGTGGAGGCGGTACTCCGCCGTAACTCGGGGGTTGAAGCAAAGAAAACGTGAATTTGTCTTCGTTTGCAGTATAACACATTAACCGTCTACCGGAAGCATGATAAGCAATCTCCCTTTCACGCCGGAACAGTTGAAAAACGTCGATCGCGCCGCCTTGATGGACGCGTTATACCTTTCCGGTCATTACATGCGGTTTCTCGTGGCGCATCTTCCGGAATGGAGACCGTATTTCCGGGAACATGCCGCGACGTTGACGGAAAAGGAAAAAACGTTGAAAAACGATTTCGACGATGACAGTTTGGCCGTCATCGACCGGACGATCGTTTCGTACAAAGCGATTTTGATGATGGAGGAAACAACCGGTAAACGGTTGGATCGTTACGACTTGCTCGTCGACGCGAATTACTTTTTGACGGACCGGGAAATCGACCTGAAACGAGCCATTGAATCGGGGCAGCCGTTGCTTTACGAAAAAAAAGAAACGGTCTACAAGGAATACGAACGTTTCAAATATCCGGATCACTTGGAAGAGACGCTCGAAATGAGCCAATTGAGGCTTTGTTTCGGTCTCAAATACTTGCCGCCGGAATTGGTCGACCTGCGAGGCAAGGACGTTATCGACGGCGGGGCGTACATCGGCGACTCGGCGTTGGTGTTCAACGATTTTTCGCCGAAAAAGGTTTACGCATTCGAACCGAGTCCGGAATCGTTTCCGTTCCTGCAGGAAGTACTTCGTATCAATCGTTGCGAAAACAACATCGTTGCCGTTCCGATGGCCCTCGGCAAGCAGTCCGGTGTTTTTCCCTTTTATTCGAAAAGCGAACCGGATGTCGGAGCGGGATTCCGTTTTCGTGAAACCAAGGAAAAAATCGAAGTCGCATGCACGACGATCGACGATTACGTCCGACAAAACGACCTCCAACCCGGCTTGATTAAACTGGATACGGAAGGGGGCGAATTCGACGCTCTTCTCGGAGCCGTCGAAACGCTGAAAAGATTCAAGCCGCTCTTGCTGCTTGCCGTCAACCATCGAGCCGTCGACTTTTTTGAAATCAAGCCTTTTCTCGAAAATCTCGACTTGGGGTATCGATTCCTTTTCCGTGACACGGCATTCGTCAATCCCAATGGGGAGATCACGCTGATCGCTTATCAGCCCGAATGATTTTTTGATTGTCCTCGAAAGCAAATTCATCCAACCTGAGGAAAGTGAATCTCTATGACGTCCCCCGAAAACAGTGCGGACATTTCTTCCGTCGAACAGCAGAGACGCGAGCAGCTCGCCAAGGAAAAACCCCGGGCGTACGAAAAAGTCATGCAATTCGCCGAGAAGATCAAACGCGGCGAAAGCATCGCCTTCGTCGCCCTTCAATATAATTACCGCTGCAATTTTCGTTGCGTCCATTGTTCCATCAAACGGTTCCAGGACGGTCGAAAAACCCGGTCGCTGACTCCCGACGACGTGCGCGAGTTCGCCAGGCAGGCGGACGAACTCGGCTTGGTGAATATTTGCATCACCGGCGGCGAACCGCTCATTTTTCCCGATCTCGACCAGATTTTCGAAGCGCTTGATCCGAAGAAGTTCCATATCACCATGGACACGAACGGCTGGTTCCTCGACGACGCCATGGCGCAGCGGTTGAAGAACCTCGGACTCGATAAGACGCAAATCAGTCTCGACAGCCTTGATGCGGAAACGCATGACGCTTTTCGTCGCCATCCCGGGGCTCATGCGCGGGTCATCCAGGCGATTGATTCCTGCTTGAAATTCGGAATCCGTCCCGTGTTAGCGACGGTCGTCACCAAGCAGCGGGTTCGAAGCGACGAATTCATCGAATACTTGGAATTCGCCAAATCGAAAGGAATCGCGACCTACGTGACCTATGCCAAACCGATCGGTTCCTGGCAGGGAAATTTCGACGTGCTTGTCGACAGGGCCGACATGGATTACATGCGGGAATTGGAAAAACATTACGACGTCTTCACGCACCTGACTCCTTCCTATGGCATGGATTTGGGCTGTATCGCCGTCAAACGCATGATTTGCGTCACGCAGTTCGGCGACATTTTGCCGTGCGCCTACATCCAAACGTCGCTCGGCAATATTTTCGAAGAGCCGCTCAAGGACATCATCGAAAGAGGGATGAAAATCAAGTGTTTCCGGGAACATACGGATACCTGCCTGATCGCGGAAGACCGGGAGTTCATCAACAAATACGCCGTCAAGATGTACGACAAACCGCTCCCCGTTCCGTACACGGAAATTTTCGACGAAGAAGATTATCGATAACCAAACGAGGCGGGAACTCTTCGAGATCAAGACCATGAATAAACTTGCGCGTTTGTTGGAAATGGGTTCATCTTTCTGGGGCGTGTGCGTCGGAAAGGGAGGAGGAAGCAGGTTGGTTAATTTTTTGCGATACAAATCGACCCGACTCGCGCCCGTTGTTCCATGCGACAAATTCACGCCGCAAATCGCTCGTTTCCTGATGACGAATCGGTGTAATTTGATGTGCAGTTACTGCGGTTTGTCGAAACATGTGGAGTACGACGATGCGTCGTCACGAAAGGACATCACGCTCGAGTTCATGCGGGAGGCCTTCCAAACGCCGCTGTTGAAAAACGTCATCCTGGTTGATCTTACCGGCGGTGAACCGCTTCTTGTTTCGGATATCGTGGAAACCGTTCGTTTTCATCGTTCGTCGGGCCGCATGGTCATCATGAGCACGAACGGATTATTGCTGCCCCGGTATATCAAAGGATTGAAAGACGCCGGGATCAATCGGATCAACCTGTCCATTCACCCGGGAAACTTGAGCTTCCTGAAAAAAAACCTTTCCGACATCAATGGGGTTTACCCGGTCCATGCAAGTTATGTGTTGACGCGGTCGCAGTTGGTCGACCATACGGCGGAGATCGTCGAAATCATCGAGATGGCCCGAAACGCCGGTTGCCGAAAACTGCATTTTTGGATGTATTTTCCGCAAGGACACAACGCCGACGTCGGCGAATCATTTTCGGACGATTTTTCGAATTACCGATCGTTTCGCGACGACGCGACGAAACGATTCAAGGATTTCATCGTTTGGCCGGGAGGCATTTCCCGCGGTGTTCGTCCCAGACGCTGCCGTCAACTTTGGCAGGACGTGATGATCACTTCATCGGGCGATATTTCCCCTTGCTGTGGAATCAACGGTACTTTACCGTCCGACGAAGCCAATCTTTTCAGCACGCCGGTCGACGCGATCTACAACCACCAAAGGCTGATAGATTTGCGAACGAGATTCCTTGATCAGGCGACGGATTGTCCGGAAGAATGCCGGAATTGTTTTTTGTTGGAGCATCCGGGGTGGTAACGATGCCGGAGAGAAATACTGTGAAACGGCATTCGACTGACATTTTGGGAAAAGATTATTCCGTTCCGCTTTTTTTGTAAAGCCAAATACAGGCGAAAGATGAGCCGACCAACGGAAGGCGGCGGCGACGTGGCCGAAGGCGACCGCCATACCGTGCTACGGTATAACATGAAATCACCCCGGAAGTTTTCGTGAAGAATTCCGTATCCATGAAAAAAAAGTTGACGTTCATCGTTCCCTGTTACAACGAAGAGGAAAACGTACGACAAATGTACGAGGCTTTGTGCCGTGTCGCGCCTTCGCCGGACCGTTACGACCGGGAATATCTCTTCATCGACAACGCGTCGAAAGACCGTACCGCCGAGATTCTCCGTGAAATCGCCGCGTCGGATCAAAGTCTTAAGGTGATCGTCAATCTGAGGAATTACGTCCATCGATCACATTATCACGCTATTCTGCAAGCCGGTGGAGACGCCATCGTCCTGTTGGCGTGTGATTTTCAAGATCCTCCCGATTTGATTCCGCGTTTTATTGAAAAATGGGAGGACGGAAGTCCCGTTGTCGTTGGTGTCAAGGCCAAAAGTCGGGAAAATCTCCTGATGTCTCTCGTTCGTCGTTTTTACTATTTCTTGATCGAACGAATTTCCTCCGAAAGACAAATCAAAAATTGGACCGGTTTCGGTCTTTACGACCGTAAAGTCATCGACTGTCTTCGGCAATTCAACGAACCGGAACCCTATTTTCGTGGCCTGATCGCCGAGTTGGGATTTCCCATCGAAACCATCGAATATGTTAAACCGCAACGAGAACGAGGAAAATCGTCGTTCAACTTTTTCAGCCTCTATGCCCATGCGATGACCGGGTTCGTCAGTTCATCCCGGCTGCCGCTCCGTCTGGCGACGTTCACCGGATTCGGCGTCGCGTTTTTCAGTCTTTTCGTCGCCTTTTTTTATCTCGTCTACAAACTGCTCAACTGGAACACGTTCAGCGCCGGCATGGCTCCGCTGGTCCTCGGACTCTTTTTTTTCTCCGCCGTCCAACTCATCTTCCTCGGCTTCCTCGGCGAATACGTCGGAGCCATCCTCACGCAAGTCAAAAACCGACCCCTCGTCATCGAAAAGGAACGTATCAACTTTCCCGAAACGACAAACAAGACCGCGACGACGGCGAATAACGAAAACTCTTCGGCGACATGAACGAAACTCCCCGGCAATACTCTCAACTTCGAAGCGACCAGCGAACGCCGCTCCGCGAACGGTTGCCGCTGGACGCCCCCCTGTCGCTCTTTCTCGATCCGTCCAATCGTTGCAATTTTCATTGCTCCTTCTGTCCCCGCGCCCTGTCCGATTATCGTAACTTCGTTCCCGAAGACGTTCATCTCGATTTCGAACTCTGCTCGAAAGTCTTTCGAGAACTCCATGGTTGGACCCGATTAAAGGTCCTACGACTCTATTATCTCGGCGAGCCGTTCCTGAATCCGCGATTCGTCGACATCCTCGAACTCGCCCTCCGCTTGCGAATCGCCGAACGGATCGAAATCACCTCCAACGCCTCCGTCCTCTCGAAAGAACTTTCCGAACGATTTTGCAACGCCGCCGGAAACACCGCGGACATCGACGTTTATCTGCGATTCTCCATCTATTCCGTCCTTCCCGAACGGCACGCGAAAATCACCGGCTCCTCGTTCGACATCGACAGAATTCGCCGAAATATCGAAACACTAAAATCCGTCCGCGACGCCGCCGGTTGCCGCAACGTCCATCTCTACGCCAAGATGCTCGACACGTTTACGGACGAAAATGATCTTTTCCTCGAACGTTATCGTTCCATTGTCGACGAAACGGCGATCGAGTCGCCCCACAATTGGAGCGGATTCGACGGCAACGACGTTCTCGCCGATGCTTACGGAACGGACGTCTCGCCGGCCCATCCCCGCCGGCACGACGCCTGTCCCCTCCTTTTTTATTCCATGGCCGTCAACGCCGACGGGAGCGTCGTCGTCTGCTGTATCGACTGGAGCCGCAAAACGCTCCTCGGAAACGTCAACACGCAATCGTTACAGGAAATCTGGAACGGCGAACCGCTCCGGAATTTGCGGCTGCTGCATCTCGCCAAAAATCGTCACGCCAATGAAGGCTGCCGGAATTGCGAGTTTCTGCACGAAATCCCTGAAGTCGACAACGTCGACCTGATTTCCCCCGAAGAATGGATCGGCATGGAAAAAGAAGCCGGTGTCGAGGACGCCGGGGCTGAAGACGCCGGAGTACCGGCTAAATAATATTATTGACATGCAAGGAACACCGCCCCCTTATCACCAGGCGATTTCGCAACGGCATCGACTCGTCGACATTCTGCCGCTCGACATGCCGCTCGTCCTGCATCTCGATACGACCAACGGCTGTAATTTTCGCTGCGAATTTTGTCCGCAGTCGCTTCCCGACCGTCAGCACTACACGGGAAAGCCGATCCCCTTGGAATTTTCGTTGTTCGAAAAGATCATCGACGAACTCGATCAATGGGGGAAACTCAAGGTCCTTCGCTTCGGAATGTTCGGCGAACCGTTTTTGAATCCGCGGTTTCCCGATATGCTCGACCTCGCCTTGCAACGGAACGTCGCCGGACGAATCGTCGTTTTCACGAACGGAGCCCTGCTCGACGAAAAAATCGCCGAACGACTCTGTTCCCTCGCCAAAAATTCCGATACGATATTGTATATCCGCTTTTCCATCGTCTCCGTTCTTCCCGACAAGCATCGTCGCTTGAGTGGTTCGACCGTCGACATCGACAAGATACGAGACAACGTCGCGTTCCTGAAATCGTTGCGAGATCGAACGCACGCCGTCAATCTCGGGCTCTGCGCCAAAATGATCGACACACGGACCGGGGAAAACGACCTTTTTATCGAACGTTATCGCGACCTGGTCGACGACATCGAACTCGACGCTCCCGGGAATTGGACCGGAGTCGTCGAAAAGGATTTCATCGCGAACATCTACGGCGAACCGGTCGAGAAGAAATCGCAACCGTACCGAAAAGCCTGCTCGTTTCCGTTTTATTATCTCGGCGTCAATCCGGACGGCGGCGTGACGGCGTGTACGGACGATTGGTGCCGTAACTCCGTCGTCGGAAACGTTCGGACGCAGACGCTCCGCGACATCTGGAACGGCGAAAAGCTACAAAAACTTCGGCTGCTCCACCTTTCCGGAAAACGCGAGGAAATCGAAATTTGCAAGAATTGCGGACAAATTTATAAAAACCCGGAAAGCGACGACGTCGATTCGCTGGACGTCGACGGCTGGCTCGCCCTGACGGAGAAAAAATCATGAAAAAGCGTCTGCTGCGACCTTGTCCGATTTGCGATTCCCCTGAAGGCGACGTCCTCCATACGCAACGTTTCGTGACGCTTGCCGGTTCGCCGCTTCCCGACTGTTACGATTTTGTCGTTTGTCCGACCTGCGGTTTCGGGTTCGCCGATACGCCGGCGTCGCAGGAAACGTATTCCGAGTTTTATCGTTCGTTTTCGAAATACGGAGCGGACCACACGGACAAGGAGGAATCGCTCCAACTCGAACGGGACCGCCGCGACAACCAGGCGACGTTGATTTCCCGATTTCTCAAGGGACCTCAAGAAAGAATTCTCGACGTCGGTTGTTCTCGCGGCAAACTGCTTTCGAGCATCAAGGCCTTGGGATACACGGAGCTTTACGGACTCGACCCGCTTCCCGCCTGCGTGGAACGGATCCAAAAACTCGGTTTTCGTTCGATTCAAGGAGAATTGTTCGATTATCCGCCGCCGGACGAGCCGCCGTTCGATATGGTGATCATCTCGCATGTTCTCGAACACATCAAGGACCTGCAACGGGTTCCCGTCGAAACGGCGAAACTCCTCGGCGATTCCGGTTTGTGTTACGTCGAGGTTCCCGACGCTTCGGCGTTCGGTCGCTATCCGATGGTCCCCTATTTTTATTTCGACGGCGAACACATCGATCATTTCGACGTTCCAAGCGTCGAAAACCTCTTCCGTCGCGGCGGCTTCGAACCGGTCGCCCACGGCGAAATCGTGATCCGGAAAACTCATTACGAATATCCCGCCGTGTACGTTGTCCTGCGAAAAGGCGACCCGACCCGATGGAACGGAAAATTTACGTACACCGACGGCGTTCGAAAAGGGTTGACGGAGCATTTGGATTGGTCGAAAGAACATTCGATCGACAATTATCTGGAAGAGTTACAAAAAAGCGGCGAAGCCGTCGTCGTCTGGGGCGCCGGCCAGATGACGTTTCGGCTCCTCGCGATTTCTCCGCTCGGAAACTGCAACATCGCGTTCTTCATCGACAAGGATACGACGAAGCAGGGAACGAAACTCAACGGCGTTCCCGTTTGTCCGCCGGAACGGCTCGCGGACTTTCAAGGAACCGTGCTGATTGCCTCCGCTTACTACGCCGACGAAATCGCCGGGGATATCCGGCAACGCGGTTACGAAAACAAGATCGTCAATTTATCGGAACTTTTTAAATAAGCTCACGGGAGACGGCGAAACCATGACAACGACCAAGCATGTTGCAATTCTCGGGGCGACGAGTCATATCGCCAAAGGGCTGACCGTTCTTTTCGACCGATCCGGCGAGTTTGATTTGACGCTTTTCGCACGGAATACGGACACCGTTACGAAATTTCACAAAGACGAAGCCCTCAAACCTTGCCGAATCCTCGACGACTTTGGAACACTTCCCGACGAAACGTTCGATCTCGTCATCAACTGCATCGTGCAACGGGATCCGAACGACCTGTCGAAACCGTTCGACGCCTCGCTGTTCCGGACGACGGAATACTTCGACAATCTCATCATCGATTCGCTGGAGCGACATCCGAACTGTCTTTACGTCAACATCAGCAGCGGAGCCGCGTACGGCGGCGATTTCGCTGCTCCGATTCAACCCGGTCAGCAAGCGGTTTTTCCGATCAACGACGTTACGCGGACCGAGTTCTATCAAGCGGTCAAGCTCCATTCCGAAGCGAAGCATCGCGCGATGGCGTCGCTGAATATCGTCGACGTCCGGGTTTTCGCGTATTTCAGCCGGTTCATTGAATTATCGTCTCCGTTTTTGCTCTCCGACATGATTTCCTGCGTCCGGACGGGAAAAATATTCGATACGAAAAGCGGCGATATCGTCCGCGACTACGCGCATCCGGAAGATCTCTTCCAAATGATCCTCGCCTGCCTGACGAAGACGCCGATCAATGCCGTATTCGATCAATACAGCAAGGCGCCGGTCGGCAAATTCGAACTGCTCAAAGCGTTCCAACAGGAATTCGGACTGAAATATCGCGTTCTCGAAACGCCGCCGGGACCGCCGGGTCGGGGGGCGAAACCCGTTTATTGCTCCGAAAATAAAGCGGCCGCGGTTGCCGTCGGATTCGAACCGCGATACGGATCACTCGATACCGTGCTCGCCGAAACGAAAATTCTCCTGGCGAACGGCTGAATCTCCCCGGACTTTCACGCGTCGGAAGCCGACACGGCTAACGATGGTTTTTCGCTCGACAATCCCTTTTCCCCTGAGAAATCCATGACTTTTCCTCCGTTCCGATCGTTCATCCGCCTGGCGTGTTTGTTCTTGCTGTTCGCGTTGCCGTTGTCGTTCGCCAAAGCGCAGGACAATTTCGGCGACCGACTCAAAGGGCTCGTTTTCGAAGCCGAAGAATGGTCCGAACCGAAAGACGCCTGGCTCGTCGACCGCGGCGCCGAAACAAAATGGACGCTCTGGACGACCGAAGAAGACGTCTGGAAAAAGCGTTCGAAAGGCAAGTCGCTCAAAACGCCCGTCGTGAAAAAGGATCGCGAGACGCCGGAAGAAGGAGCGCCGCCGCTCCATACCCGGATCACCGGCATTCCGAAGGGATCCTACAAGGTTTTCATGAACCACACGAATCGACGTCTCGGACTTTCATTCGACGGCGGAAAAACCTGGGAATCGAGCCGTTTGCAAGGCGAAGAGTATCTCGGATTCTATTCGATCGACGACGGCGTGTTCGAACTTTGGGTCGACGACCGTTACGCGACGCCGGAGAGTTTCGGACCGGCGTATTACGACTATATTCGTTTCGAAGCGACGGAACCGCTTGCCGTGTTCGCTACGGAACCGGTTTCCTTTACGTTAACGGACGGTTCGACGCAACTTTCGTGGATCAGCTCCGTTCCGCTTCCGGCCGCCGTTGTTCGTTGTTCCGACGAAAACGGCAAAACGTACGAATTCAAGGAAGAAGACGACGGCATGCGCAACCATCGCGTCGTCCTGCACGACTTGAAACCGGGAACGAAATACATCGCAACCGTCGCGGCGCCGCTCAATCGGGCTGGACAGTGTTGCGATCGAACAGTCGCTTTCGTTGCCGGTCAACGTCCGACGCCGCCGGCGACCGTCGTGAAAAAAATCAAGTTGACCGTTTCCGAGTCGACGAAATCCGGACGGACGAAAGGTTATGTATCGTCGGGAGTTCCGTTCGCTCAAGGAACGCTCGCCGGTCCGGATGACGTCGCCCTCCAAAACGAAAACGGTGAGCCGGTCGACGCGCAGTTCGACGTGATGTCGAGATGGGCCGACGGCAGCGTTCAATGGTTGCTTTGCGATTTCGTAACGACGACGAATCCGGAGAAACCCGCCGTTTATTATTTGGCGACGGCTCCGAACGCCGGCCGGAAAAATGTCGCGAAAAAGAAAGACGTCGACGAAAAGAGGATCGAGAAGGCGTTGAAAAGATTCGCTTCGGAAATCGTCCTCGGCGACGGCACCAAGCTCGTTTGGAAACCGGAAACGAATATTGAATACGAAACCGTCGGAGACTTGCGAACGTCGGTCCGCTGCGCCGGCGATTACGTCAAACCGGATGGAACGTCCTTTTTTCGCGGGCGTGTTCATCTTTCATTTTTCGGCAATGATTATCTTCGCGTCCGTTGGGCTTTGTGTAACGACAAGGAAACGGCGGATCATTCGATAGTCCGTTCCGCTTGCGTCTCCACCGACCTGCCGAAGCAGGAACCGGCTCGGCTCGCAGGCGGCAAGACCGCCGCGAAAAGCGTGTCGGTCCTGCAAGATCGCGTCGACCACGCCCTCGTCAACCTCGACGGCCGCGAAGAGACCGCCAAACAATTCGACGGTTTTTTGCAAATCGGCAAGCTCGGTTGCTGGATGCGGGATTTTTGGGAGACTTGGCCGAAGGGAATGTCGTACGAAAATAATCATTTCCGGTTCGATATTCTTCCGGCCCTTCCCAGCCAAAACTACCCGCCGGAAAATTGGACGACGCTGGACGAAACCTTCATGCATTATTATTGGTTCAAGGACGGCTGTTATCAATTCAAACGCGGCATGGAGCTGCAGACGGAACTCTGGTTCGTTCTCGACGAAAAAACGCTCGAAAATCCCGATACCTGTGCGGAACATCTTGCCAAGCCGTTGTTCGCGGTCGCCGAACCGGCCGTGTACTGCGAGAGCGGCGTCTTTCCGCCGATCAATCCCCGACGGGAAGGCGTGTTCGACAGTTACGAAAAAGCGTTCGAGACGTCGTTCGCCGAGTTGGAAAAGGGGCGCCTTCAGCGCAACGAATACGGCTGGATGAACTTCGGCGACTGGTTCGGCGAACGGCGTTGGAATTGGGGCAACAACGAATACGACTTGTCGTACGTTTGCGCGATGCATTTCGCCCGGTCGGGAAACCTTGATTTCCTGAACCGGGGCGTCGAGATGGCGCGACATTATTCGACGATCGACGTCAATTGGTCGCCGCGACAGCCGAGGACCCGCGAGTTGGTCTACGCCCACAGCACGGGACATGTCGGCGGCTTCGTCCAAAAAGACGATCCCCGGTTGGCGGACCAAAAGAAATTCGTCGCGAATTTAGTCGGTACTCCGGATTCTTCCGGCGGACATTGTCATCAACCGGGCAATTTTTACCTGGCCTGCCTGACGGGCGACAAACGCTTCTTCGAGGTCGCCGAAACGGTTTGCATGAACCAGGCGAAGTATTACACGCCGAACTTCAACTTTTCGATCGAACGGGCCGCCGGTTGGCCGTTGACCAACGCGATGGCGGCATATCGCTTCACGGGAAATCCGTATTATCTCAACGCGGCGGATCTCTATTTCGAAACGATTTCATCGAAACAGAACAAGGAGACCGGTTGCTTCGACCTGCCGCAGGACGGGAGCGAATGCGACTGTCCGGACAAGAAGGAGCATCGCGGCGGCAAAGCGTTCGCGACCGGCGTTCTCATGCACGGTTTGGCCCGCTATTACGAAGCGACGCAAAAACCGGAAGCGAAAACCTGTCTCGTTCGCTGCGCCGATTGGTTGATCGATATTTCGTGGAACGAATCGGTTAAGGGATTTCGTTACAAAACGGGCTGTCCGAAATACGCCGACTCAGGCTGGTACGCCGTTCTCGTGACGGAAGGCGTCGCGACGGCGGGAGAACTGACCGGCAATCCGCGATACACGGACTTCCTCGCCCGAACCCTGGGACGGGAGCTGGGGAAAAGCTCCGGCTCGTCGGTTGGATGCGGCAAGGAGTTTTCCCAACGATTCCGTCAGATTCCGCATGCGCTTTACTATCTCGAAAAGCACGGGCACCGAACGCTCGAAGTAGGGAAATAATCCGTTTTCCCGTCCTTGCCGCGTTGGAGGGCGACGCGAGCAAGGAAAAGGGAGACCGGAGTACCGGCTAAAAGGGAAGCGGAGTACCGGCTAAAAGGGGAAACCGGAGTACCGGCTAAAAAGAGGGGAGCAGGACGGATAGTCCGATCTTCGCGACGACGAAGAGGCCCCCGATGATCAGCGACGTTTGGAGATTCGTCTTGAACAGGAATCCCACGGTCGCGGCGACGCAACCGCCGACGATCAACGCTGGACCGTACGGACCGAGTTGGGTGCCGAACAGGCTCTCCAGTCCGGCGGCGGCGATCGCTGCAACAACCGCCGTGATCAACGGTTGGACGAAGTCCGTTCGCTGTCGAAGCAGGAATCGCAACAACAGCATCAAGATGACGGCGTCGAGCAGGAGTGTAATCAACAGTTGCATGGGAAGCTCCCTCAATCGAGAATCAAGCGGGGCGCGTCGCAGAGCGACACGGCGAAACAAATCTTAACGATATTCGAATATTCGACTGTTCGCTGAGATTCCATCGAGAAATTATGGGGAACGGAAAAAAACGATCGTTTGTTTTCGCTTCGTCCCCCTAGGTTTCGCGGAGTACCGCTCCATTTGGGGCTTTTTTTCCGAATTCTCTCCACCCTACTTCTTGCATAATCGGCAATCTCCAGTGCTGTTTCTGCGGATTGGTCCAATTAAGACGGTTGTATTAAAATCGCCTGTCGTAGGGGATACTCCATAGGCTCCCGGTTTTTTGGACTTGCCGATGAAGTACGTCCGATCTTCATAGAACAGATAATCACAAACGGGTGGTTGCGCTTGTTAAACCAAGGAAAACGATCTTTCCATGAGATCCAGACGGCTGACACAAGGATTCGTGTCGCTTGCCCTGCTTGTCGGGACGGTCGGCGTTGCGTGGTCGCAGGAAGCGCCGCCGTTGCCCTCGCTCCATTATACCGGCAACGCTGAAGGTCGTTTGATGGATTTCGTGGCGTCAAAACCGAAAACAGCCTTTGATAAACCGGCGGCGAATTTCGTGCCCCGAGCCGAGCCGCTTGCCGCTGCAAAACCAACGATCTCGGTCGCCGAACTCCAAATGTTGGCCGAACAGCACAATCCGACGCTGAAACAACTTCGCAGCAAAATCGGAGCCGCCAAAGGAGATTGGGTCCAAGCCGGGTTGGGACGGAATCCGACGGTCGGATACTCGGGAAGCGAAATCGGAGACGCCGGAACGGCCGGAAAACAAGGAGTCGTCGTCGAACAGGAAATCGTCACGGGAGGAAAACGAAAGCTGGATCGGAAGGCCGCGAGTTGGGAAGTCGACGCTTCCAGAAAACGCTGGGAGTTTCAATGCCTCGCGATTCGAAACGATGTTCGAGCCCGAGCCTATGAGACGCTCGCGGCACGGAAAATCGTCGACATCGAAGAGAAACTCGAAGAAATCGCCCGGAAAAGCGTGATCGTTGCGGAAACATTGGACAAGGCCGGAGAAGTTTCCAAAATCGACCTGCTCCAGATACGAGCCAAAGCGAACGAAACGTCCGTCGCGCTGCAAACGGCGAAAAATGAGGAACTTCTGGCGTGGAAACGTGTCGCGACGATGATCGGTCAACCGGATTGGGAACGGCAGAGTATCGACGATTCCCTCGAAAACGTTCAGCCGGGAGTCGACAAGGAAACCGCGTGGTACCAATTGAAAGAATGCTCGCCGCAACTTGCGGTCGCCAAATCGGAGGTTCAACGGCTCCGAGCCATGTTGTCGAGGCAATATGCAGGGAAAACGCCCGACGTGACGGTTTCCGGCGGCCTCGTTTACGACTTCGCGGAAAAACAAACGCTGGGAAGCGTCGGTATCGGCATTCCGCTGCCGCTGTTCGATTGCAATCAGGGAAACATCCAAAAAGCGTCCGCCGAACTTGCCGCCGCTCACCGGGAATTGGAACGACAAACATTAGTCCTTTACGAACAATTCGCCGAAGTTTATACGACCATCGAAAGTCGACGGGAACAGGTCGACAAATATCGGACCATGATCCTGCCCGATGTCCGCGAAGCCCTTGAACTGAGCCTGAAAGGATACGAACAACGAGAATATGATTATATGGACGTCCTGAACGCCCAACGGCTCTACCTTGAAGCCGAAACGCAGTACGTCAAAGCCCTCAAGGAGTACGCCGTCGCCTGCGTGTACCTCGACGGATACCTCGCCAAAGGAGGGTTGGGGGAGAATTGAGAATGGAGAATGGAGAATTGAGAGTTGAGAGTTGAGAGATAAACTATCGTCATCCCCGCGCAGGCGGGGACCCAGAGAACAGATTTTAATAGGCTTTTGCACACGTTATTGACGGATGCAAACGGTCAATAACATTTTCCGTCTAGGTCCCCGCCTACGCGGGGATGACACGAAATTTTGCCGCGAGAACAGGGAAAACATCAAAATACACCAATTACAGCAAATAGCGAATTTATGCAAACTTTTCTCATAAAATCAATTCGATAAAATCCACAAACTTTTCCGATTACACTAAACTTTTCCGGTTGCGCGGACGATTTCGACCTTGCGGATAATTTCGGTCTCCGTCATTATCCCTTGGCGAAAACATTGTTGACAAGTTAAGTTAAGATACAAACAACCGTTTTCGCCCCAACGAAAACAAACGATGGTTGGAACCGTCGTTTCCTATTTTACCAAGGATGGTGTCAGATGAATCGTTTTCAACACACGATCACTCTCGGAATTCTGATGTTGAGCTTGGGCTTGCTGATCGGCTGTCAGCCGCAGCAACCGCTGTACCTGTTCGAAAAGGGACAGGCCCATAAGCACCTCATCAACAAGGCGACGGGAATCGAGTATCCGGATACGGAAGTTCCGTCGCTGCCGGAAACCTGTCAGTCGCTCAATCCGTTGACGCTGGATAATCCGAATCCGACGGATTACTGGGATCTGACCTTGGAAGAATCGATTCAAATCGCCTTGAAGAACAGCAAGGTGGTCCGAACGCTCAACGGTGTCGGTTTCTCGAAAGCCGGCGTCAGCGGCACGCCGGGCGCGGTTCTCTCGTCGCCCAATTCCATTGGAACGGTCTACGATCCGGCGTTGATGGAAAGCGATCCGCGTTACGGCGTCGAAGCGGCCCTCTCGGCGTTCGACGGTCAGTTCAACACAGCGGCGACGTGGACGAAAACCGATATTCCCAGCAGCTATAACGATCGCGGCGACTTCAGCGCCGGAATCAGCAAATACGCCGCGACCGGCGGTCAGTTCTACATGAACAACGTCAATACCTATTACGACGACCGATTGTTGAATAACGGCTCGGGTTGGTCGACCTACGTCGAAGGCGGATTCACGCAGCCGTTGTTGCAAGGAAACGGCATCCAGTTCAATCGGATCGCCGGGCCCGGAGGGACGGTCGGATTCTACAACGGCGTCGTCATCGCCCGGATCAACACCGATATGGCGATCAACGACTTCGAGATGGCCGCGAGAAATCTCGTCGCTGACGTTGAAAAAGCGTATTGGAACCTTTACTACGCTTATCACTACCTCGAATCCGTCAAGTCGGGTCGCGACTCCGCCCACCAAACCTGGGCCCAAACCTACGCGATGTACGTGATCGGAGCCCGTGGTGGAGCGGCCCAATACGAAGCCCAATCGCGGAACAACTACTTCATGTTCCGCGGACAAACGGAAACCGCCCAGAGCAACCTGTTCAAGACGGAAAACACGTTCCGATACATTCTCGGACTCACCGCGACGGATGGTCGCCTGATCCGACCGGTCGACGAACCGATCATCGCTCCGCTGAGACTCGACTTCAACAACGTTCTCTGCGAGTCGCTGATTCGGTCGCCGGAACTCCGCAAGCAAAAATGGGACGTCAAGAGCAAGGAAATGCAGTTGATCGCCTCGAAGAACTTCCTGTTGCCGCGACTCGACTTCACCGCGTCGTACCGCTTCAACGGAGCGGGACGGGATCTCATCTATTGGGACAACACCCGCAGCAACGCCTACGGTTCGATGACCGGCGGCGAATATCAGGGCTGGATGATGGGCCTGAACGCTTCCATGCCGTTCGGCTGGCGAAAAGAACTCGCTGGTGTTCGTAACGCCCAACTCGCCTTGGCCAAGTCACGAGCGCTGCTTCAGGAACAGGAACTCGAACTGTCGCATCAAATCGCGGACTCGTTCCGGGAATTGAGCCAATCCTATCAATCGAGCCGAACGCAACTCCAGCGACGCATCGCGGCCCAAGCCGAAGTCAGCGCGGTCAACGCCGCTTACAAGGCCGGAACCACGACTCTCGACCAGTTGCTCGACGCCCAACGCCGTCAGGCCGAAGCGGAAACCGATTACTATCGCTCCGTCGTCGACTACAACCTCGGCATCATGACATTGCACTATCGCAAAGGATCGCTTTTAGAGTATAATAACGTCTGCCTCTCGGAAGGGGCTTGGCCGGCGAAGGCGTACTTCGACGCCAAACGACGGGCTCGGGAACGGGACGCCAGTCATCAGATGAGCTACGGCTTCACCCGACCGCGTGTCGTCAGCCGGGGACATTATCACCAGTTCCAGAACGGCCAAGTCTACGGCACCGAAAGCGAACCGGGCTTCCAACCGAACGCTCCGATGCTGGAAAACGAACCGATCAAGGCTCCGACGATCGAAACGCCGCAGACTCAATTAAACGTTCCGAAAAGCATGACGCCGGAAATCGTTCCCGCCGTGGGAAGCTCGGCCCCCGCCGCCCAACCGCTGCCGACCGGCAACACGCAGGTTTCCTTCACGACGCCGATGGTTTCGCCGATGGTTCCGAAAACCGCTTCAGCTCCGGTTCAAGCGACGCCGACGACTTCGAGAAGCAACCGCTATCTCGATTCGGGAAGCGGAGCGCTGCCGCCGCTGTAACATTTAGCCGCGTCGCCCGCGACGCGATGAAGCTCGCCAATCTCAATTTCGAAAAGTCCCGCTGGAAAAGAACAATCCCCAAGACGCGCTTCGCGGCTAAAACGCAAGCGCTCGGTTGACCGGGTTCTTTTTCAGCGGGAACTTGGGGAATGGTTTTGCTATGATTTACGTTTTTCGCGTTTTATTTTTTCTTTGCGTCCTGTTGTTGTTTGTTTCCTCGGGATTCGCTGCCGAGGAACAGCCGACGCATTACACCTACGTTCCCCGCAACCAGTCGAAGGCGGGCGACTTCAAAGTCGTCACGGTTCCGGCGATTTCGCCGAGACAGGCGAAGATTGACGCCCAAACCTACCATATCGGTTGGGACGCCGTCGATTCCTGGATGGGACAATCTTGCGTGATGTACAACGTCCTCTTGAAGAAGCGGCCGCCGCACATCCCCGGAATGCCGCCGATTCCGCGACCGATCAAGAAATAATCGGGGAAGATTTAGCCGGTACTCCGGCATCTTTCGATTTAACCGGTACTCCGTGTGTTTTTCGATTTAGCCGGTACTCCGGCGTTTTCCAGCACCGTCATCGTTTCTCGCAGGGCGTCTTCCCGGCTCTGCGGATGCAGGGCGCCTTGGAGAGCGTCGTCGATTTGTTCCGCGAGTTCGAGAACCTCAACGTCCATCAACTCCGGCTTCGGCGTTTCGTAATCGACGAAACTCTCCGCGCGGAATTTTCCGAGAAATTCCAGTTCCCGTCGCGTATCCGTATCGTACAGCGGAATCGTCAGGGGACTTGACGCAATCCGCATCCTTCCGTGTCGCCGTGCCGCGTCGAGCAGGAGTTCCGTCGATTCCAGCAATTCCTGCCTTGTCGTCCGGTAATCCGTCAGGAGTTGGAACACGTTGTAATCCTGTCCCGTTCGGTCCAGAGCGGTCAAGACGGTTTCCAACTGTTCCGGCGTATGCCGTTTGTTCCAGCGTTGCAGCACCGCCGGATTGAACGATTCCGCTCCGAGTTGGATCATCGACTTCGTTTGGGAAATCCAGTAGATCAAGGCCGGATCGGCCGCTCCATTTCGGTCCAACAGCGAGCAGGGATTCGTCTGAAAGTTTAACCGATACCGGGTTCCCAAACGGTAAAACTCCCAGAGTTGCAGGAACTCAAGAGCTCGTTGCCGATCGAGAAAAAAATCCTCGTCGAACACCGCGCACCAAGCGACGGCCGTTGAGTTTTTTTCAACGTCGTTGGTTGCGGCGTAGAGATTCCAGCGGTTCAATCGCAGCCGGTCTTTGCGAACCAAGCGGTCGACCTCGATGATTTCGACGATCAATTGCTTGGCCGTTTTGGTTCGAACCCGGGAACCGTGCAGCCGGGCGCAAAACGAGCAGCGGCCCGGACAACCGCGTCCTCCCGTCAAATAGATCGCGTCCAGCGGTTCCGTGAATCCCTCAAGCAGCGACCAGTCGAGCCAATTTTCCCGGAGCGTTTCCTCGTCGACCTGCGGAACCGGCCGTCCGGTCCGGGCGTCTTCTTCCGGCAAATTGACGACGGCGCGACCGGCCCAACGATACGCCAAACCGGGAATTTCCGTGGCAGCGTCGCGTAAATTCGTCCTTTTCGCCGCTTGCAGAAACAGCGTGAACGGAATCTCGGCGTCCCCGGCGAAGACGTAATCGGCGTCCGTCGCTTCCAAGACATCCACGGGATGGGACGTCGCCGTCGGTCCGCCCAAAATGATCGTCGTGTCCGTGATTCGCCGAATCGTCGCGATCCAGTCCCGGACCGCCTCCAGTTGACCGCCTTCGATCCGCAGACCGACAAGATGCGGTCGGAATTCCCGCAATCGCCGTTCGAACAATTCGCCAAACGGAAGAATCGCCGCCTCGGCCAAGCCGAGCCGAACGGCTTGCGACGCGATTTCATGCAGTCCGCAGGGCCAACCCGCCGTTCCGAAAAGAATCCGAATCGTCATGGAACCTCGTCGGCTTTTTCCCGCAACTCGACGACGTTGATATATTTGTACTGTCCGCCGTTTTGCGTTGCCAAGGTTCGTAGGAAACTTCGGTCCGATCGCAGAGAGCCGATGCCGAATTGGATCGTGTTGATCTGGATGCCGGGATTCCGTCGCCGAATCGTGTCGAGGTCGCCGGGACGTTCGTCCTTTTCCTCGCCGTCCGTCAGGAAAAAGATCACGTCGGGCTTCAGCTTGATCGCCTCAAGGAGTGGTTTGAGATGCTCGGTTCCACCGCGCGCCGTCATTCCGCGAACAAACTTCGCGGCGCTCTCTTTTTGCTGATCCTTTGCAAAAGGAAGCTCCCGCTGCCGCCAGACGATAAATTCCTCGTTGTAGAAAATAATGTTGAATTGATGGAGGTCGGTGAGCGGCTCCAGACTTTTGAGGAGTTGTTCCTTGGCGGCACGGAGCGGCCGCCCGCCGTCTTCGTCCATGCTGGCTGAACGGTCGAAAACGAAAACGAATCTCGTTCCCGTTCCTTCGGTTCCGAAGAAGGAAACCTTGACTTTGCCGCCGAACTCCCGACCGAAGGCGCCGCTTGCTCCACTCAGTCCGCTCGCCAATCCGGAGCTTCCGGGAACTTGGACCGCGCGACCGGAAGCCGCCGTCGGACCGATCGTCGGATTCGGCAGCGATTGTTTCAAATCGACGTTCGAAAGATCTTGCGAAAGTAGTCGATCCAACGTCGGCGTCGCGTTGGGAGAAGCGTCCGGACTCGCCTCGCCAAATTCGTTGTTTTGACTGTCGACGTAAGATTTTCCGGTTTCGGTCGCTTTTTCGAGAACAATGCCGCCGACTGCGTTGCGTTCACCGGGAGCCGATCGTCGTACCGCGTGAAACTGGAAAAAATACAGCATCAACAACAGCACGAGAAAATGAAAGAAGAGCGAACCGGTCCACGCGGGCAGCAGCACCAATCTCCGCATCGATTTTTGGGCTCTCTCCATGCCTCTATTTAGCCGGTACTCCGGCGTCTTTCCCTCGTTCCGCGCGTCGGAGGCCGACGCGGCTAAGGACGATTTATTTGAATTTATTGCAGCAGCGACATTCCGGTGGGAACGGCGTTGACGCATTTTTCCGCTTCGGCTTTCAGATCGGCGAAAATCGTCGCGGCCTTGGCGGCGTCTCCGGCCTTGCAGGTCAATTCCATGTCGGCGCAGAGCGGATGGAGTCGTACGGCTCCCAAGACGCCGGCGGTTCCTTTCAATCGATGAGCGGCTTTGCTGGAGGCAAGCAAATCTTCTTTGGCGAGACCGGATTCCATTTCTCCGAGATCCGTCGGAACCTGATTAAGAAATTCCTCGAGAACCATCACGGCCGTGCTTTTGCTGCCGCCGCATTGCTCAAGGACCGTCGCCATGGTGAAAGGAAGATTGTCGCTGCTCATGGGATTGATGGGATATGATGTCTTCTTTCGAAAGCGTGAATTGACAAGAAAAGTGGTCGGCGTAGATTTCCGACTGATTATTATATGAGCAAATGGAATTCAGAACAAGGTTGCCAATCTCCAAGCACGATGTTTTTCCGCACCACACTGGAACCAACATATCATACCGCCGGATGAACGAGGATTCAAGACCGATGAACCCGATTTTCTTTGCGGTCGATCGTTGCTTGCTCCGCCCCATTGTTCCGATGTTCCCCGGCGACTAGAATGGAGTCATTGCGTCCGTCGACGGACGGACCGTCTACCTTTTTTTCGGAGAATCGAATGCAAAAACTTTTGTTCTATACGGTCGCTACCAGTTTTCTTCTTTTCGGAACCCTTGCGTCGGCGCAGGAAGCTCCGCCCGAGCCGCCGTTGAATACCAACGCGGAATCGACGGCGATGATCGAACGCTTTCGCCAAGACGTCGACGGCCTGAAAACGCCCCTTGCCAAGGCGGCGGCGCTCAGCCAATTGATGGGATTCCAGCTTCGTTTTACGGACAAAGCTCCAGCCGCGGAAACCATTCGAACCTTGATCGCTTTGGCGGAAGGGTTGGAAAAGGGACCCGAACGATCACAAATTCTCGAAGCGATCGTTTACGCCCAGAGCGAATTGGGTGATTACGACGGCGCCGTCAAAACGATCGACTCGATCGACAAACCACAGGAACGAGCCGAAAACCAATTGACGCTCGCCGAAAAATTTCTCGCCGAAAAAGAGAAAAAACCGGCTGGAACGTTTGACGTCGTTGCTCTGCTCCGGAAATCGTTGGCCGCCGCCGGCGAAGCGAAGGACCCGAGCCTGGAAGCCTTGGTTCTCGCGGTTTTGGGAGGAGAGCTTGCCAAGCTGGGAAAGACCGACGACGCCAAGACGGCGTTCCAGCAATCCCGGGAAAAGGCGAAGGAATTGGAGGAACTCGAAGAACGGAACATTCTCAGCTTGATCGTCCGCAACGAAGTTCGAGCCGGTTTGAACGCCGAAGCCCAGACGCTGATTGACTCGGCGGCGACTGACGAAACGAAAGCGTCGCTGACCGGAATCGCCGTCGCGACGGACGCCGAAGCGGGCCGTTTCGACGCCGCCCGGAAAACGCTCGACACGATGAAACCCGGCAACGCCAAGGACGGAGCCCTGCTCGAATTCGGTCGAGCCTCCGCGAAAACGGAGTCCGCCGTGAAACTGATCGAGCTTTCGAAGCTGCTCAGTTCGTCGGAGCGGACCGACATGTTCCTCCGGGAACTTATTGCGTTCCTTGCCGAGGAAAACCGTTTCGACGTTGCGGAAGAGCTCGCCAAAGCGTCTTCCAAACCGGAAGAATGCCGGTTGCTCCTTTCCGCCAGTCGCTTGGAATCGTTGATCAAAGAGAAGAAATTCGACGAAGCGGCGAAACTGGTCGATACATTGACCGATCCTCGCCTGAAAACCGGAGCGATTCATCATCTCGCGGCGGCCTGTGTACAAGCCGGAGAGTTGGGCGTTGCCGAAAGCCTTCTCGCAGCCAACCGTTCCGAGGACGAAAAGGCCGCCTTGAAGGAACTCGACGCCGCCGCGACGAAAGCCGCCGAGGAAAAGAACATTGAAGTTCGAACGGAGGCGCAATTCGAACTCCTTCGTTCGCAACTCCAGCTATTGGACCTCACCGGAGCCAAAACGACGCTTTCGTCGATGGTCGGCTCCGTTCGAGCCCTCGAAGATCCTGTTCAGCGAGTTCCGAACCTTTTGGTTCTCGCCCAAGTTCTTTCACAGCTCGGCGACAAGGCCCAAGCGAAGCAGATTCTCGGCGAACTGTTCGTTTTTCTCGTCGGCGTCAAGGATCCGATGACGCTCAAGGGACTCGTTCCCAAGAGAAAGCCCGAAGCGGTATCGGAAAACGCGGACTCGCCTCAGCCGGTACTCGCCTTGGATTTTCCCGTCGACGAAGCCGCGGTCAAGGAACAGCTTTTCATTCTGTATGCGAACATCGCCAACAATCTCGCCAAGTCCGGCGACGCCGAAACGGCCAAGAAGGTTCTTCAGCAGGCGAACGAAATGCTCGCCGCCGAAACGGAACCCGAAATCAAGTTGCAGAAAACCCTGCTCCTCGCCCAGATTTACGCGGAGATGAAGTGAGGATTTGTTCTCAAATAAATTCCGCGAAAGATTGATATCTTAGAGTAAAGACCGTAAAATGACATTGTTCAGGTGGATGGTTTTTCGTATCCTTCGAAGAGTATATTTGACGAGAAATGACATGAATGTCGTAAACAGGTGTTAGCTATGTCAACATCTACAGAATATTACACGGAAAAACCATGTCAATTGACGACGGCTTTCGCGGTCGCAAATTGGTTTATTGATAAAGCCCAAAAGTCCAGCCAGACGCTTTCCCACATGAAGCTCCAAAAGCTGGTCTATCTCGCTTATGGGTGGTATTATGCATATTATGGTCGCCCACTTTTCCTGGAAACCATCTCCGCATGGGATCATGGACCGGTCGTCGATGCTTTGTACAGCGTTTTCAAAAAATTCGGAAGCAAAAATATCGACAAGTTCGCTTTCGAGTATGTCGTTCGGAACGGACGTGTCTGCGAACAGGTCTACTCGATCCATTTGAGGCAGGATGAGCGTCAGATGCTTACCGAAGGATTCGATTGGGAAGAAAGACAGTCGTTTGAACAGAGTGTCGAGCATGTTCTTAACGTCGTGTGGAATGCGTATGCTTGCTATACGGCCTCTCAACTTCGAAATACGACACATCGTCCCGAAACGCCGTGGAGAAGAATTTATGACCAATATGGAGGAATCCCGCGACACTGTCCTATTGACCCCGAGGATATTCACGAATACTTTCGAAGCCTGATCAAACAGCCGACTTATTGATTTCTCGACACGCGTTTTTATGACGAACCATGGCAAAGAAGTCAATCAAGCCTTGCTTTACAACAAGTGTAGTGGATGCGTCTTTAAGCGAGGATGCCGCATCGGTCGCGAAGGAAACGACATATATCCCTGATGGAGAGCAGACCCATTACGAATACGAACAGTATTACAAGAAAAAATGCAATACGCTACGAAAAGAACTCAATCAAAACAAGGACAGCTGGCATCAACGTGAGATCGACTTGACGATTCAGGTTGAGCGCCAATCGGGCGAAATCGTCCTGCTCAAGAGAATTGGAAAAGAAAAATGGTTTCTTGCCGTTCTTAATTCCTTTGGCGGAATTCTATTGGCCGTCGTCAGCGCCTTTGGACCTCATATCCAATCACTATGGTCGAATTGGCCGGTCGCCCAAGCGTATATCGTCGGCGCAGGAATCATTCTGATCGTTGTTTATTTTTTCGCTTCCTCACCAGAATCTATGGGCGAATTCGGGTTCGGGGAGCTTTCCAAGTGTGTGATATAAAACGGTTTGCAGTCCTTCGAAGGTCCGAAAACCATAGCCTTTTCTCATGTTCAATTTCACTTTGTTGTTGAAGCCCTC